>NZ_CALJAH010000129.1 GCF_938028185.1 uncultured Cardiobacterium sp.
CGGGCCCCACGCAAAATGCGGATGCATTTTGCGTGGGAACCCGCCCGCTGCGGGCCTCGCCCTGCAGGGGAGGGGATTTACCCCCTTGTGTTGTGTGATTTGTGGCGCGATGACCACGGGGGCAGGCAGCGTCTCAGCGGTATTTTTGCAGGGCGGTAGCGACGGCGGAGCGGTCGGGGTGTTCGCCTTTGCGTGCTTTTTCTTTTTCTTCGATTTTTTGCAGGAAGTCAAAGCTGTTTGCACCGTCAATCTGGCTGCCGGGTTTGTGGATGCTCTGGTAGGGGTCGGCACCTTTTTCCAGGAGCAGCGCGACGATTTCGGCGTCGTTAAACAATATCGCGGCGTTGAGCGGTTGTAGTCCGGCGCGGTCGGGTTCGTTCAGGTCGCAGCCGTTGGCAATGGCGGTGCCGAGCGCAATGCGCAGTTCGTCCGCGTTGGCTCCGGGCAGGCCGCGCGCGGCGATGAGCGCGTGGATAACCGGCATGGGCTGGGCGTTGGTTTTGATGTGGCATTCTTTGTCGTCGCTGTATTCCACGCCTTCGATGGCGTCGGCAGGTTTGGCGGCTTTTGGGGTTGTTTCTTTTGCGGGTTCGGCAGGTTTTGCAGGTTCGTCGGCGGCAAGGGCGCTGTTGAGGGCAAGGGCGGCGATGAGCGGCAGGGTTTTGTGAAGGTTCATGGTTTTTTCTCTGATTCGGTAGGTAGGGGCTGAAAGGTATGCTGTTTCGGGGATGACGGGTTTGCGGCGGCGGTTATGTCATGAACGCTACCCCCTCCCCAACCCTCCCCCGCTGCGGGTGCTGGCGCACCCTGCGAGGGAGGGAGCAAATCGGCGGAACATTGGCGACGGCGGGCTTTTTCATTTTGTTGACCACCAGACAGTTCCGGTTTTCTCCGGGACAGGTTATGGAAAAAGGGGTAAAGGTTTTGCCTTCACCCCCGTGGTTTTGACGTTTGGATAGCGGGGTATGTCAGCTAACCCCACCCCGTCCCCTCTCCCACAGGGGGAGGGGGAATGGCTGCGCCACGTTTACCGCGTGCGGCGGACTTGCAGTTCGTCGGTGCCGCCGCTGCTGCGCATGGAGCCGCTGGTGATGACGTAGAGGTCGTTGCTTTTCAGGTGGCGGCGCTGGACGAGGTATTCTTCGGCTTCGCGGATGGCTTCGTCGTGCTCTTTGCTGGTATCCAGCCGTGCCGGGCGGACGCTGCGGTAGATGCTCATTTTGCGCTGTACGGCGAGGCTGGGGGTGAGTGCGTGTATCGGCAGGTTGATGCCAAAGCGGCTGATTTGGAAGGCGGTGGTGCCGCTTTCGGTGAGGGCGACGATGGCTTTGGCGTGCAGCAGTTGCGCGGTGAAGACGGCGCTGTTGGCGATGCCCTGGTCGATGCGCTCAACCGGGATTTCGTCGTAGGTGTGGTCAAAGCTCTGGCCGAGTTGCGATTGTTCGGCGGCAGCGCAGATTTCGGCCATGGTGCGCACGGTTTCAAACGGATAGGCACCGGCGGCGGATTCGGCGCTGAGCATGACGGCGTCGGTGCCGTCAATGACGGCGTTGGCGACGTCGGAGACTTCGGCGCGGGTCGGCACCGGGTTGGTGATCATGCTTTCCATCATTTGGGTGGCGGTGATGGTGAAGCGGCGCAGGCGGCGCGCGGTGCGGATGATGCGTTTTTGCAGCGCCGGTACGGCAGGGTTGCCGACTTCGACCGCCAAGTCGCCACGGGCGACCATGACGCCGTCGCTGGCGAGGATGATTTCTTCGAGGTTGGCGATGGCTTCAACCCGCTCGATTTTGGCAATCAGCCCCGGCAGGATTTCGCCACGGTCTTCGGCCTGGCTGACCAGTTGGCGTGCGAGTTCCATGTCGGCGGCGGATTTGACGAAGCTGACGGCGATGTAGTCGGCGCCGATGGCGACCGCGGTTTTGAGGTCCCGGTAGTCTTTTTCGGTGAGCGCCGGGGCGGTGAGGCCGCCGCCCTGTTTGTTGATACCTTTTTTGGATTTGAGCACGGCGGGGTTCTGCACGGTGGTGTGCACTTCGTCGCCGATGACTTGTTCGACTTTGAGTTTGAGCAGGCCGTCGTCCAAGAGGAGGATGTCGCCCGCCTTGACGTCTTTCGGCAGTTCGCGGTAGTCAAGGCCGACGCGGTGGTCTTTGCCTTCGCCTTCGTAGGCGGCGTCAAGGATGAGTTTGTCGCCACGGGCGAGCTCCATTTTGCCGCCAGCGATGACGCCGACGCGGATTTTCGGCCCTTGCAGGTCGGCGATGATGGCGACTTCGCGGCCGACGCGGCGTGAGGCTTCGCGCACTTTGCGCGCGTTTTCGCCGTGGAAGGCGGCGTCGCCGTGGCTGAAGTTGAAGCGGACGACGTTCAGGCCGACGCGGATCATGTGTTCGAGGGTTTCTTCGTCGCTGCTGGCGGGGCCGATCGTGGCGACGATTTTGGTGTGGTGGCTGATGCGCGTAAGGTCGCGGTGTTCTTGGCTCATGGCTGCTCCTGTAGGTAGGTGTAGAGGTTTTCGGCGCTGGCGACGGCATCGAGCGGCACGTCCCAGGGTCGGCGCGGCAGGGTCGCAACGGCTTGACAAGGGTAAGCGATTCCGAGTAGCCACGGCTTGGCGTGCGGTATTTTACGCGCAAACGTGCGGTCGTAAAACCCGCCGCCCATGCCGAGGCGGGTGCCACGGGCGTCCCAGGCGACGAGCGGAGTGATGACGGCGTCAAGGGCGAGCACCTCCAGCGGCGCTTGCAGCGGCGGCGCGGGGATGCCGACGGCGTCCGGCGCGAGGGCGGTGTCTTCTTGATAGGGCAACCACACCAGCGCTTCGCCCTTGCCGCGCACATAGGGCAGGTAGAGGCGGTACCCGGCCTGCCACAGGGCGCGGTTGAGCGGCGCGGTGTCGATTTCTTCCGCCAGGGAGAGGAAGGTGGCGACGCGGCGGATGTCTGCGCGCGCGCGCAGCCAGGCGAGGGCGGTGGCGGCGGTCGCTGCGCTTATCTGTTGGCGTTCTTCGGGGGCGATGGCACGGCGGGCGGCGCGGATGTCGCGGCGGAGTTGTTTGAGGTCGGGGGTCATGGTTGGTCGGGGGTGAGGGAGAGCAGCTCAAAGCCGTCGTCAAAAAAGCTGCTGCGCCGGGCGAGGACGCAGCCATCACGGTCAATCAGCACTTCCTCCTCGCGCGGCCAGTTTTCCGCCAGGTAAACCACGGCGACGCCACGCCAGAATAGCGGGTGGACGATGGCTTCAATGACATGGCGCAGGCGGAAGCGCGGCGGGGTGATGACGCGGCCATGCAGGTCGATCAGTCCCCACTGTTTGTTTTGCCGGTAGGGGATGCGCTCCAGCGCGCCATCCGGGATGCCCATGCCATCGCTGCCATACGGCGCGCTGATGTATGTGCCGTCGCGCCTGATGTAGCGCGGCGGTTGTCCGCGGATACTGACCTGCGCCAGTCCGTCATGAAAGTCGCCCGCCGCGTCGAATTGCGGTGCGATGACTGCTTCGCCTTTTTCGTTGCGGTAGCCCCACAGGCCGTCGCGTTCAAAAGAGGCGAGTCCTTCGGAGTATTCGCCGGGTTTGTTCAGCCTGATGGGCGGCGGTTCGACGGGAATGCGCGGACGGGCGGCGTTTGGTGCGGCGGCGGGTTGTCCCTTGTGGTCGATGTAGCTGTATGCGCCGTCGCGTTTGACTCGCGCGATGCCGTCGTAAAACAGCCCCGGTTGTTCAAATTGCGGCGCGATAATTTCTTCGCCCCGGTCGTTGAGATAACCCCAGCGCGCGCCAACGCGCACCGGGATGGGCGCTCCGGCGACCAGCGCGGCAAAGAAGACGATTTCGTCGTAACGCGGCGGCGTCAGCTCGCGCCCGTCGGCGTCGAGGATGGCGAAGGCGTGGTTGCGCCAGGTGGCGATGCGGCCGTTGTTGAGCCAGACGGCGTTGTCCCAGGCGGCGGCGTACTGCGCCCGCTCATCGCGGCTGAGGAAGCGCCCGGCCTTGAGCCGCGTATCGGCGAAGGTCTCCTCGTCGAAGTATCCCGTGCCGATGAAACGACCGGCGGCGATGTCCGGATTGAGCTGGATGCCCTGCGGCAGGGGCAGCGGGCAGCCGTCGGGTTGGCCGATG
>NZ_CALJAH010000130.1 GCF_938028185.1 uncultured Cardiobacterium sp.
GGTGGTCTGGAAGTGCCGTTGGCCAATGCGTTGTATGCGGCTGGTATGCGCGTCGGCATCGCCGTAAATCAGCGCGCCGGTTGTAACCATTTCGGTATAAAGGAAAGCGTGGCGGCTAAAGAGGCGGTGCAGGGCGCGGCATTCGGCGGTGGTCCAATCGAGCATCGGCGCTACGCAGAAACGGTGCGGGTTGCTCATGCGCGCACCTGTCCCGTGCCGTGCACGATGTATTTGTAGGTGGTCATTTCTTCTAGCCCCATCGGCCCGCGCGCGTGCAGTTTTTGGGTGGCAATGCCCATTTCGCAACCAAGCCCGAATTCACCGCCGTCGGTGAAGCGGGTGGAGGCGTTGATGTAAACGGCGGCGCTATCAACGTGCGCGGCGAAGTAGTCGGCGGCGGCTGTGTTGTTGGTAACGATGGCGTCGGAATGGTGTGTGCCGTGCGCTTCGATGTGGGCGACGGCGGCTGCGACGGAATCGACGATTTTCACGGCGAGGATGTAGTCGGAAAATTCGCTGTCAAAGTCGCTATCAGCAGCGGGCGTGCCGTCAATCAGAGCAAGGGCGGCAGCGTCCAGGCGCAACTCTACCGGCACAAGCCCTTGCGCCTGCCGTGCGGCGACCAGACGTTGCTGCAACTGCGGCAGGAAGGCGGCAGCGATGTCGCGCTGCACCAGGCAGACTTCGGCGGCGTTGCAGACCGAGGGGCGGCTGGTTTTGGCGTTGTCGATGATGTTTAGCGCCATGTTCAAATCGGCGTCGCGGTCGATATACACGTGGCAGATGCCGGTGCCGGTTTCGATAACTGGCACGCGCGCGTTTTCAACGACGGCGCGTATCAGCCCGGCGCCGCCGCGCGGGATGAGCAGGTCGAGGTAGCCAGTGGCTTGCATTAGTGCCTGCGCGCTGTCGCGGCTGGTGTCGCTAACGAGCTGGATGCAGTCGGGTGAGATGTCGCCGCCGAGGGCGCTTTTCAGCGCGGCGACGATGGCAGCGGCGGAATGCCAGGCTTCTTTGCCGCTGCGCAAGACCACGGCGTTGCCGCTTTTTAGCGCCAGCGCGGCGGCGTCGGAGGTTACATTCGGGCGGCTTTCGTAAATGATGCCGATGACGCCGAGCGGCACGCGCGTTTTGCGCAGAACGAGACCGTTCGCCAGCGTGCGCGTTTCCAGGGTTGCGCCGACCGGGTCGGGCAGAGGGATGAGGGCGCGGATGCCGTCAGCCATTGCTGCGAGGCGCGCGGCGTCGAGGCGCAGGCGGTCGAGCATTGCCGGCGATAAATGCGTGGCAGCGGCTGCCATATCGGCGCGGTTGGCGGCAAGGATGGCGTCTTGTTGGGCGAGCAGGGCGTCCGCCATTGCGGCGAGGGCGCGGTTTTTCGTGGCGCTGTGGGCGGTATTGACGCTTTTTTTCGCGCGCTTGACCTGTTCGAGCAGGGCTTGGGTGCTGTGCATGGGGTTCTCCTAGATTTCGTGCAGGAACAGTTCGAGTTCGGGGGTAACGGTTATCCAGTCGTCGCGGTGGATAACCACGCCTTGCGGTTTGGCGGTAGCAAGCAGCGCTTGCAGCTCGCTGTGCCCGCTTTTTACCCGCCCTTTACCGAGGATGTGGCCGCCGTCGGCGTTGTATACCGTAACTACATCGCCGGCGAGAAATTCACCTGCCACCGCGCTGATACCGGAGGCGAGCAGGCTTTTTTCCGCCTGCACCAGCGCTGCTTCCGCGCCCGCATCGACGCGCAGCGCGCCCCGGCTTGCCGCGTAAAACGCCAGCCATTGTTTCTGCGTTTTCATCGTTTTTTGTGCGGCAAAGAGGGTGCCGTTGTCCTGCGCGGCGGCGGCTTGTAACAGCGCGTCGTTTTGCAGCGAGGAGCAGATGTAAACCGGCACGCCGGCGTGCGTGGCAAGGGTGGCCGCCTTGATTTTGGTGAACATGCCGCCGGTGCCGTTGGCGCTGCCCGCGCCGCCTGCCATCGCTACCAACTCGCTGCTGATGTGTTCGACGTGCGCAATGCGCTTGGCGGCGGGGTCGTGCTTGGGGTTGCCGCTGTAGAGGCCATCGACGTCGGTGAGCAGCACCAGCAAATCGGCCTGCATCATTCCCGCCACTTGCGCACTCAAGGTGTCGTTGTCGCCAACTTTCAACTCCGCCACCGCGACCGCGTCGTTTTCGTTGATTATCGGCACGGCGCGGCGGTTGAGCAGTACGGTCATCGCCTGGAAGGCGTTTTGGTAGCGGCGTTTGTCGGCGAAATCGTCGCGGGTGAGCAGGATTTGCGCCGAGATGATGTTTTTTTGCAGGAATTGCGCGGTGTATTCCTCCAAGAGCAGACCTTGCCCGACCGCCGCCGCCGCTTGTTTGTCGGCAATGTGCGTCGGCCGTTTTTTGAAGCCGAGCGAGGAGTAACCCGCGGCGACCGCGCCGGAGGTAACCAGTATCAGCTCATGCCCGGCATCGTGCAGCGCGGCAAGCTGGCGGGTGATGTTTTGCAGCTTGCCGCGCGACAGGCTGCCATCGGCGTGGGTCAGCGAGCTGGTGCCGACTTTGAAGATGATTCTGCGGTGGTTCATGGTGCTGCTCCTAATATGGAAACGGGCTTGCCGCGATTATACATATAGGGTAGCGGGGTTCGTGTATGTATAGCGAAACACCGTATGAAGCTTTCGGTGTATCGCTATATTTTGTAGGTCGGGCATTTATGCCCGACCTACTGCTGCGAGGGATGCAAACAGCGCTTAGCCGGTATTGCGTAAGCCGGCGGCGAGCGCGTTGATGGAACGGATGAGCGGGTCGTTGATGTCCGCGTCTTCGTTGTTTTTCGCGCGGCTGCGGCGCAGGAGTTCGATCTGGATGTGGTTGATCGGGTCGAGGTAGGGGTCGCGCCAGCGCAGGGATTCGGCGAGGCGCGGCTGGTGCTCCAGCAGGTGGCGCTGTTTGAGGATGGTGTTGAGGCCGGCGAGGGTTTTTTGGTATTCGTCGCCGATGGCGGCCATTACCGTTTGCCGCAGGGTTTCGTCGGCACAGAGGTGGCTGTAGGCGTCGGCGGTCGCCAGTTCGGTTTTGGCAAATGCCATTTCGATGTTGCTGATGAAGGCGTCAAAGAATGGCCATTGTTCGAGCATTTCGTCGATGAGCGGCAGGTCTTCGGCGCGGATGGCGGCGAGCGCGCTGCCGACGCCGTACCACGCGGGCAGGGTGAAGCGGGCGAGCGACCAGCCGAACACCCACGGGATGGCGCGGATGGTTTGTTTGGTCGGTGTGCCTTTGCGGCGGTGCGCCGGGCGCGAGCCGATGTTGAGCAGGCTGATTTCGCGTACCGGGGTGGTGTCGGCAAAGAATTGGTAGAGGCCTTCGGTGCGGTCGGTGAGGTCGCGGTAGCGTTGTTCGCAGGCATCGGCGAGGCGTTCGGCCAGTTGTTCGTATTGGGCGAGTTTGGCCGGGGTTTTGGCAAAGCGGGTGCTGCTGGCTTTCAGCGCGCCGGTGATGCCCATGGTGAGTTCGTACACCGCGGTTTCGGGGTTGGCGTATTTGGCGTAGAGGACTTCGCCTTGTTCGGTGAATTTGATTTCGCCTTGCAGGGTGCCGGGCGGTTGTGCGGCGATGGCGTGGTGGGTGGAGCCGCCGCCCCGGCTGACCGAGCCACCGCGTCCGTGGAAGAGGCGGGTTTTGATGTGGTAGCGGCGGGCGATGTCGAGGATGGTTTGTTGGGCGCGGTAGAGTTGCCAGGCGCTGGTGAGGATACCGCCGTCTTTGCTGCTGTCGGAGTAGCCGAGCATGATTTCCTGGGTGTCGTTTTGGCTTTTGAGCAGGGCGCGATAGGTGGGGTTGTCGAGCAGTTGTGGCAGTACGGTGTCGATGTTTTTCAGGTCTTCGATGGTTTCAAAGAGTGGCGCGATGGGCAGCGCGGCGTAGGGGCGGCCTTCGCTGTCGATGCCGGAGAGGCCGGCGAAGCGCATCAGGAACAGCACTTCGAGGATGTGGCTGGCGCGGTTGGTCATCGAGATGTTGTAGCTGCCGAAGGTGCGCGCGCCGACGAGTTCGCGCAGGCGGGCGATGGTGCGCATTAGCGCCAGTTGTTCTTCGGTTTCGGGCGAGAGGTTTTGTTCGTAGAGCAGCGGCGCGCCGGGGGCGGCGATGAGCTGGCTGAGGATGGCAAGGCGGCCGGCTTCATCCAGCGCGTTATAGTCGGGCAGGTTCGGCGCGTGGGCGAAGAGGTCGGCGACGACGTTGGTGTGCCAGGTGGATTCTTGGCGGATGTCGAGTGATGCCATGTGGAAGCCGCAGCTGCGCACAAGGCGGATTAAATCCTGGATGTCGCCGCGTGCCTGGTCGGGGTCGTGTTGTTTTAAGGAATTGCGGATGAGGATGAGGTCGTCGAGGAAGGCTTCGGCGTTGGGGTAGGCGTGTTCGGCAGCGGCCTGGTCGGCGCCCATGCTTTGGATGTAGCGGTTGGTGTGCTGGATTTTGGCACGCATCAGTGCGAGCAGGCGGCGGTAGGGTTCGTTGTTGTAGTCTTCGGGGTTGTAGTCGAAGACGGTGACGCCGAGGCGGGCGTAGTGTTCGTTGCGTGCTTCGATGGCGGGGTCGATGGCGACGATGCTGGCGCAGTGCAGCAGGCGTTTGCGCAGGTGTTTGAGTTGTTTGCTGTAGTAGCGCAGCACGTTGTCGGCGTGCATCAGCACCGCCTGTTCGGTGGTCTCAAAGGTGACAAAGGGGTTGCCGTCGCGGTCGCCGCCTATCCAGGAGCCGAAGCGCAGCAGCGGCGGCAGCACGATGTGTTGCAGTTCGGGGTAGATGTCGTTGAGCGCGCTGCGCAGGTTGCGGTAAACCTGCGGGATGGCCTGAAAGAGGCTGACGTTGAAGTAGTGCAGGCCGTTGTTGATTTCGTCGTAAACCAGCGTTTTGCGGGTGCGCACTTCGTCGGATGACCACAAGAGGTCTATCAGGTCGGCGATTTCTTTTTCGGCATGGATACGCGCCGGGCTGTTGGCGGCGGTGTGGTCAAGGGTTTCGCAGTGGCGGTAGATTTCTTGCAACACGCTCATGGTGGTGCGGCGGCGTGCTTCGGTCGGGTGTGCGGTGAAGACGGGGATGAAGCGCAGTTGTGCGATGAGTTCGCCGAGCTGTTCCGGGGAGAGGTCGTTGTCGCGGCATTGTTGCAGGGTGTGGCGGAAGGAGCCTTCCCAAAGGGCGCCGCCACGCGCGCGCATATCGGCGCGCTCCTGCCGCAGCAGGTCTTCTTCGGCGAGGTTTGCCAGCGAGAAGTAGAGGCTGAAGCCACGGATGACGTTTTTCAGGCGGTCGTTGTCGAGCGCGGCGATGGTGCGCATCAGCGCGGCGCGGCGCTCCGGGTCGGGGTTGTTGCGCTCTTCGATAAAGCCCTGGCGCAGGTATTCGATGGTTTGCAGGGTGTCGCTGCCTGCCTGGCGTTCGATGACTTTGCCGAGCAGGTTGCCGAGCAGGCGGATGCGTTCGCGCAGTTGGTCGGGGTTGGGGGCGGTGGGCATCATGATGATTCTCCTCTGTTACTGAAATGTCCGGCGCGGGATATTAAACTTTTTTTATAACGTTCTCACGGTTTTTTGGGCGGAGCCGGGCAGGGCGCGGAAATCGGCGCACGCGGTTTTTCGCGTCATTTCGCGGCGGTTGGCGGGGATTTTGTCGCGCCTGGCGGCACGTTCGCTGTGGTTCAGTGGCACGGCGGTACACACGCTGCCGCCGAAGGCGCGGGCGCGGCGCATTGCCGCGTTGCCGCAGAAGTTGCCGGATGCGGCGGATTTTCTGGTGCGCGAGCTGGTGATGCTGGGGCGGTTTCCCTGGCAGGGCTGGTTGCAGCGGCCTTCTGCCGAGGATGTTGCCCGCGTCGAGGAGGCGATGGCGCAGACGGATGTGGCGCGCTTGGCCGCGCAGCCGGTGAATACGCTGTCCGGCGGCGAGCGGCAGCGGGCGTGGCTGGCGATGTGTCTGGCGCAGCAGAGCGAGGTGCTGCTGCTCGATGAGCCGCTGGCGGCGCTGGATATTGTTTATCAGGTCGAGGTGCTGCAATTGGTGCGGCAGCTCATCGCCGCGCGCGGGCTGACGGTGGTGGTGATTATTCATGACATCAATCTGGCGGCGCGTTTTTGTGATGCGCTGATTGCGCTGAAGGGCGGGCGGCTGTGCCGTTTTGCCCCGGTCGGCGAGGTGATGTCGGCAGCGGCGTTGCAGGAGGTCTTCGGCGTGCGGTTGCATTTGCTGGATCATCCCGACGGCAAGCACCGGGTGGCGGTGGTATGAGGGCGGTCTTTTTTGCGCTGCTGGCGGCGTGTGCGTTTGAACGGGTGATTACGCCGGACTGGTCGCTCGCCTCCAGCCTGACCGCGATGGGTTTTCCGCCGCTGGCGATGGGCGACAAGCGGATTTATCCGGTGTGGATGAGCGACCCGGTGCAACCGCCGTCAGTGGTGGATTTGGGCGAGCGTTACCGCCCGAACCGCGAGCTGTTGGCGCAGTTGCCGTTTTCGCGGGTGGTGGACAATTTTTTCTACGCGCATTTGCGCGAGGTCTATCCGCCGGGTGTGCTGGTGGTCGATGTGCTGTTTGATGGCGGCAATGAGGCGCCGCAGCAAAGCTGGGCGACGTATGTCGCGGCGACGCAAAAGCTGGGCGATGCCATCGGCGAGCGTGCGGCGGCGGAGGGTTATTTGCAACGGGTCGAGGCGGCGCTGGCGGGCTACGGGCGTGAGATTCGCGCGGCGGCGCCGGAGGTGAAGCGTTATGCGGTGGTGCAGTTTGCCGATGCGCGCCAGTTGCGGATTTTCGCGCCGAACAGTTTGTTCCGCGTCGCTTTTGCGTTGATGGGGCTGGAGCAGGCGGATTTGGGCGCGGGCAACCGCTGGGGCAGCCGCCTCATCGCTCTGCCGGAGCTGGCGCAGTTGCCGGAGGATACGTGTCTCATCATCGTCGGCCCGTTCCCGCAGATGACCGAGGCGGAGCTGGCGCGCAGTTATTTGTGGCGGCGCATCGGGTTTGGCCGCGAGCACTGTTTGCGCAAAATTCCGGCGGTGTGGCTGTTCGGCGGGCCGGAGTCGGTGGAGCTGTTTGGCCGCTATTTGCGCGGGGCGATGGCGGGGGATGATGCGGCGCCGCTTCATCATTTACATACACCATGAGCGCTCAGGTGTATGTAAATGATGCTGTTGCCCGGTGTTGTGCAATGGCACACGGGACAGCCCCGGAGCGTACCGCCAGCGCACCCTATCGCGCACTATCCTGCATCGGCGGCGACTTCAAGGACGCTACCCCTCCCCAACCCTTTCTCGCACTTCGCGCGAGCTGTTCCAGTCCCGCTGCGGACGCTGGCGCGTCCTGCGAGGGAGGGGGCAGATGGATTGTAGTCGCGACAACGGTTGCCGAAT
>NZ_CALJAH010000131.1 GCF_938028185.1 uncultured Cardiobacterium sp.
CCCACCCCTCCCCCGCTGCGGGCTTCGCCCTGCAGGGGAGGGGGTTTTTTTAATTGCAAACACCCCCTGCGACGAATGGCGTTTATTTTTTCCGTGCCAGGCTGACGGTGAAGATGCCGTATTCGTCGATCCATTGGTGGATTTTTTCAAAGCCCGCTTTTGCCACGAGCTGGTCCATTTCTTGCTGGCTGCGGCGGCGCATCACCCAGTCCGGGCTGCCCGCCTTGTGGCTGGTCAGCGCGCGGGCGATCATTTCCAGTTGCGGGTGCCAGGGTTGGCCGGTGTAGATGAGGTAGCCGCCCGCGTCTATCGCGTCGCCAAAGCCGTCGAGCGAGTGCTGGATGAGGTCGTTGTCGGCGAAGAGTTCGTGCAGGCCGGAGACGATGCCCAGTGTTGGCCGCGGGCTGAGGTGTTGGTAGTTGGCGCGGTCGAAGGCGTTGACTTCGTCGAAGGTGGCGATGGTTTCGAGGCCGCGCGCGGTGATAAGTTCGCGTCCGGCGGCGACGTTAATCGGGCTGTAGTCGCGCAGGCGGATGCTGTCAGCGCGGACGTGTTCGTTCAGGGCGTCGAGGATGTAGCGGCCATGTCCGGAGGCGATGTCGAGGACGTGTACCGGTTTGTCCGCCTTGTGCAACAGGGTGGTGGCGAGCGCGATGGCTTTGCCGATGTTTTTTTTGCGCTGACGGATGCCACGCCAGCCGATGGCGTTGAGGTAATGCCGGTCGTAGAGTTTGCCGATGAAATTGCTGCCGCGCGGCTCGTTTTGGTAGACGTAGTCGAGGGTGCTGCCGCTGTCGTAGCCGGTTTCCTGGCCGATGCGCAGTCCTTCGCTCCAGCGCGCGCCGAGGCGCATTCCGGCGCGGTAGAGCGCCCACCACAGGCCGCGCAGGCTGAGGCGCGGCAAGGGTGTCGCCAGTTCGTCCGCTTCAACGCGGCTTGCGCTGGCCAGGTGGGCGTTGGTTACATCCACCGCCTGCCAGGGCGCGGCGAAGCGTTCGCGGATGAAGGCGCGCAGCGGGACGAAGGCGCGCTCGCGTTCGGCCTCGCCGAGGGTGTCGTGATAGAAGCCGGGCAGGATGTGACGCGCTTTGTAGTGGCTGCCGAGGTGGTTGTAGAAGTCGTGTTGTGGCTGGTGATGGACGACTTTGTCGTCGCCGGAGATGAGCAGCAACAGCGGGGTGGTGATGGCCTGGGCGTCGGCGACAATGCGCTCGGCGGTGTCGTAGAGGCCGAGCAGGACGCGCACCGAGATGGGGCGGACGATGAGCGGGTCGCGCTTGAAGTCTTCTTGTCGCGCGGTGTCGTGGGTGAGGTAGTGCGCCTTGACGTAGCTGTTCACAAAGAAATTGCCGCGCAGTTTGTGCAGCAGTTTCAGGCCGGGTCGGGCGAAGGGGACGTAGAGTTTGACGCTGAAGGCGGGCGAGGCGAGCACGGCGCAGCGGATGGGCGGGGCGTAGTCGTGCAGCCAGGTGGCGACCAGCACCGCGCCGACGCTTTGTGCGATGACGGCGGTGTTTTCCGGGGCGATGTGGTAGTGGTGCGCGATGTGGTGCATGAAGTCCTGGATGTCGGCGACGCTGGTGGCGATGCCGGGCGAATCGCCGCGTGCGCCGGGGCTGTTGCCGTGGCCGCGCGCGTCCCAGGCGAAGAAGGCGAAGTCGTCAAGGCCGAGTTCGTCAGCGAGATACATCAGCCGGCCAGAGTGTTCGTGGCCGCGATGGAAGAGGACGATGGCTTTGTCCGTGCTGCCGTCTTTCGCCGGGCGGTAGCGGTAAAACAGCTCGGTGCCGTCGCTGGTGGTGAAGGTTTTTTGCTGTTCGGTCATGGGATTCTCCGGTTGAGACCGTTGCGGATGCGCCGGACGCAGGTCGCGGCGAGGAGGATGTTCAGCAGCCACAGGGTGGTGTTGAGCCAGTCGGGCAGGCTGCCCGCCAGCGCGTAGTAAAAGGCGATGCAGCCGATGGCAAAGGCGCGGTCGCTTTTACCGAGCGGGCCGTCGTAACGGCGGCCGTTGCCGTGTACCGCGCCGAGGACGCCGCAAAATTCGGTCAGCGCGGCGAGGTAGATGAAAACGCCGACGGAAAGCGCGTCAAACGGCGCGACAAAGGCAAAGGGCAAATAGAGCGCGGCATCGGCGACGACGTCGGTGATTTCGTTGAGGTAGCCGCCGAGCGCCGTTCTCTGCCCGAACTCGCGCGCCAGCATGCCGTCCATCGCGTTCAGCGCCATGCGCAGGAAAAACCACAGCGGCAAGAGCAGGAACAGCGCCGCGTGGGTGGGAAAGCACGCGAGGGTGATACCCAGCGCGATGGAAATGGCGCAGGCGAAGACTGTCACCTGATTGGCGGTCGTGCCGCGCGCATGGAGGCGACGCACCAGCGGCCGCAGCAGGTTTTGGAATTTGGGTTTGAGGGCGTAAATACTCATGAGAGGCCGTC
>NZ_CALJAH010000132.1 GCF_938028185.1 uncultured Cardiobacterium sp.
CCGTTGCTTTTTGTTTGCCCGCCGTTTATCAGCATACATTTTAGGACACCACCCGAAAAGTTATCACCTCATGCCAAACAGTGCTTGGCGCGTCCGCCCGCCCCGCCTACAATGCGCCGCCTCATTCATTCCCTTTGGAGCTATTCCCATGAAAAAACTGCTGCTCGCTGCCGTCACCCTCGCCTTCACCCAGGCACACGCCGCCGAATCACTGCTGGAGCGTATCAACAACCACGGCACCGTCACCGTCGGCACCGAAGGCACTTACGCGCCGTTCACCTATCACGACGAGAGCGGCAAGCTCACCGGTTATGACGTGGAAGTGACCCGCGCCGTCGCCGACAAGCTCGGTTTCAAGGTTGATTTCAAAGAAACAGCGTGGGATGCGATGCTCGCCGGGCTTAAGGCGGAACGCTTTGACTTGGTCGCCAACCAGGTCGGGCTGACCACGCCGGAGCGCCGCGCCACGTTCGACAAGTCCGCCGAGTACAGTTATTCCGGGCCGATGGCGGTCGCCCGCGCCGATGACGACCGCATCAAGTCGCTGGCCGACGTCAAGGGGCTGAAATCCGCGCAGACGCTGTCCAGCAATTACGGCGAAATGGCGCGCGAAGCGGGTGCGGAAATCGTGCCGATTGACGGGCTGGCGCAGGCAATCGTCGTCGTCCAGCAAAAACGCGCTGACTTCACCTTCAACGACTCGCTCGCCCTGCTCGATTACATGAAGAAAAACCCGGATTCCGGCTTGCGCGTCGCCTGGCGTGCCGATGCCGACAAGAAAATCGGCTCCGGCTTTGTCACCAACAAGGGCAACGACGAAGCGCTCGCCAAAATCAGCGCGGCAGTAGAAGAGCTGCGCGCCGACGGCACGCTGAAGAAGCTCGGCGAGCAGTTCTTTGGCGAAGATGTGAGCGTGAAGTAAGCGCCTGTTCAAATTTCTCTTCCGGGGGGCAGTCCGGCGGTTTTGCAGGCTGGCATTCCCGCAACCAGTATAGGGTGCGCCTCGGCGCACCGCTCCGGCGCAAATATGGATAAACGCCCTTTTACATACACCTTTCCCGCTACCCTGTATGTAAATGGCGTGGGGGTCTTGACCCACCATAGCGGAACATCCAGGTTTAATGGCGGGGCGAGCCCCACCCTGTACCTTCCACACGGGCGGTTACGGCTTCGTCTGACCGCCCCTGCAACGCCATTCGCCCAAAACGAAGCGCATCTGCCCAACGAAAGGTGGATGGCAAGAGGCAGTAGTTATGACGCAAGCTGATTTACCCCCACCCCGTCCCTCCCCCGCTGCGGACGCTGCGCGTCCTGCGAGGGAGGGGGCGCAAATACAGGCTTCTGTTCCGCAATCGCACAGGTAGCACAAGCGAGCGCCATTCCTTTTACATACACCTTTCCCGCTACCCTGTATGTAAATGGCTGTAGGATGGGTCTTGACCCACCATAGCGGAACATCCGGGCTTAATGGTGCACCTTCCACTTCCACTGCGCACGCACATCAACCCAAGCTATAACTACAGGTAATCAAGGAATAAAAAATGGAAGAACCACAAAACGAATATCCTTCCCGTGAAGTCCTATGGGCATTTGCCATTGTCTGGATAGTTATTGGCGGCTTGCTATTGCCTCTGGTAATCCAATATATTCTAGATATTTTGGCAGGTCGTCTTATGGAAACTTTGTCAAAACAGGAAACTGGCATTGATGTGGGGCTTAAAGCTTATCCATTGCTTGTCAGTATCCCTTGTGCATTTGTTACCAGTAAACTAATTGCTAATGCCCGTTATCAAAAAACGGGAGCGGATATTTTTAAGGCAACTATTATATCTGCATGTGTGGGGTTGCTATTTTCGGTCGCACCTGTTGTTTTTATTAAGTTTATCGATTTTCTTCAACTTACGATTCTTGCCTTTGCTTATTTTGGTGGAATTTATGGATTAATTATATTGCCTCTGTTTGCCTTCTTTATTTCTGCGCTTATCGGATTTATTACTGCACTCATTGTCCTGCCTGCCAAAGATTACTAGCCACAAAATGGCTTTTACGCAGCCCTTGCCACCAATAGACTGCCCTATTTATCCCTTTCATTTCACTTAAGGAACTCTCCTATGTTTAAATCCGCCCTTCTCGCCGCGCTGGCGGCATTTTCCTTCACCGCCCACGCCGCCGAATCATTGCTCGCGCGTATCAACAACCACGGCACCATCGTCGTCGGTACCGACGGCGCCTATCCGCCCTTCAATTATCACGACGACAGCGGCAAGCTCACCGGTTATGACATCGAAGTTACCCGCGCCATTGCCGAGAAGCTCGGCGTTACCGTCGATTTTCAGGAAACGTTGTGGGACGGCATGCTCGCCGGGCTGAAGGCCGGGCGTTTTGATGCGGTCGCCAATCAGGTGACGCTGGGCACACCGGAGCGCCGCGCCGCCTTTGCCGGGGCGATTCCGTATAGTTGGACGGGCGCGATGGTGCTGACCCGCAAGGACGACGACCGCGTGCATGACGTCGCCGATCTCAAGGGGCTGAAGGCAGCACAAACGCTCAACAGCAACCACGCCTACCGCGCCGAAGCCGCAGGCGCGGTGCTGGTGCCGGTGGAGAGCCTGCCGCAGGCGCTGACCCTGGTACAGCAGGGGCGCGCCGATTTCACCCTGCACGACTCGCTTTCCATGCTCGATTATCTGAAACGCACGCCGGATTCCGGGCTGAAAGTCGCCTGGCAGGCGCCGCGCGCGGAGTGGGAGCCGAGCGGTCTCATCGTCGCCAAGGAAAACGAGGCGGCGATTGCGCCGATTGACGCCGCGCTGAAGGAACTGCAAGCGGACGGCACGCTGAAGCGCCTCAGTGAACAATTCTTCGGAGCCGATGTCAGTGTCC
>NZ_CALJAH010000133.1 GCF_938028185.1 uncultured Cardiobacterium sp.
TCCGCACAGAATGAATAAAATAATACAAAATAAATACTGTTTTTATACACTATATTTATTTGCTGTTTTTGGGTTCTCTTGGTTTTTTTGTATCCCTTTATTAAACTCTCTATGGCTACCAATATTCCCTGCGGCTTCTTGGACGCTTTTTTGCATTTCTGTTTCATGTAATGTTCATGAGTGTATATTATTTTAAAAATCATGAGTGGAAAATATTGATGCCTTTCGTTCTTTTGTTATTATGGGTATTTTCTACAGCTATTATTACAGCCGTATTCGGCTCTTATCAGGATTATAGCGATAGAAAAAATAGCCATTGGGTTAATTTGGAACTTTTCTTTACCACAGCCGGATTTACCCAATCCAATCCTTATTACTTCAAACTTGATGAATCCTTTGTTAAAAATATCAATAACAAGGAGCTTTCGCTGCTAAGAAAAAAATATCCCGTTATCATGGATGGACGTGAAAGTTACCATGAAAGCTATCTCTACGGCAGGATAATGGTCGATCTCAAGGATATAAAAATCCTTTGCTCGGTAAAAGAAGAAAATGGTAGCCGTTTTTGTCACAGATTCTCTGGCAGTGACTTGCAGAGAATGGACTGGATTACGGATGAAGCACCCAAACAGACCGAACAACCTGCGCAGATACCGATTATCCGCAAACTCCTCCGTTTTTTGTCTTCCTGCAAAGGCTGAAAACGACATCCAACCCAAAATAGAACCCGCCATTGGCGGGTTTCCTTTATTAGACCTCTTTCCAAACCATGCAAAGGCATACGTTTTTTGGAATTTGTATCTCTGCCCCCACCCCGGCCCTCCCCCACGGGGGAGGGAGCCGTTCTGCGGCAGATTCAAATAACAGCTGCCATATCACATATGGATGGTTATGAAACTGTTGCTATTTTTGCAGCCAATGAGTTCCCTCCCCCTGTGGGGGAGGGTTAGGGTGGGGGCAGCAGACAACAGCTCGGCAGGTTTGGAATTTTGTCGGGTTGCCGTGCAAGTTATGGTTTGGAAGGAAGTCTATTCAAATTTCAAGGCGTATAGGACAAAATTTTGAACAGGTTTTGAGGTTTGTGGTGGATGGCTATATCAGAGAAAACCGGTGCAGTACTTTCAATAAAAAGCCCCGCATGGCGGGGCTTTATTCATGCCGGAAAATTATTTTTTCGGATAGACCATGTTTTCCGGGGCGATGATGCGGTCAAGCTCTTCTTTGCTGAGGAAACCTTCTTTCAGCACGATGTCGTACACCGAGCCGCCGGTGTGCAGCGCGGTTTTGGCGACGTAGCTGGATTTTTCGTAGCCGATGTAGGGGTTTAAGGCGGTTACGAGGCCAATGTTGGACAGTACCTGTTCGCGGCAATGCTGTTCGTTGAGTTCGATGCCGTCCACGCATTTTTCGGCGAAGGTGCGGCAGGCGCGGGAGAGCATGACCATCGCGGTGAAGAGGTTGAAAGTAATCACTGGCTCGAAGACGTTGAGCTGGAGCTGCCCGGCTTCGGAAGCGAGGGCGATGCTGTGGTCAATGCCCAATACGTGGAAGCAGGTTTGGTTCACCACTTCGGGGATGACCGGATTGACTTTGCCCGGCATGATGGAGCTGCCCGGCTGGCGATCCGGCAGGTGATAGTTGGCCAGCCCCGCGCGCGGCCCGGAGCTGAGAAGGCGCAGGTCGTTGGCGATTTTCGAGAGGCGGGTGGCAATCAGGCGCAGGTTGCCGGAGAGGTGGACGTAGCCGCTGGTGTCCTGTGTTGCCTGGATGAGGTCTTCGGCGGTGTGGTAGGGCTTGCCGGTGATAGCGGCGAGGTGGCGCGCGCAGGCGGCGGCGTAGCCTGCCGGAGCGTTCAGGCCGGTGCCGATGGCGGTTGCGCCCATGTTGATTTCGTAGAGGCGGCGGCGCGGTTCGTCCAGACGCTCGATTTCAATCGCAATCATGGTGGCGAAGGCGTTAAATTCCTGCCCGGCGGTCATCGGCACGGCGTCTTGCAGGTGGGTGCGCCCCATTTTCAGTTTGTCGCCAAATTCGCGGCTTTTGCGCGCGAAGCTGTCGTGCAGCACTTGCAGCGATTTGATCAGGCGCTCGATGTAGGCGTCCAGCGCGACGTGCAGCGCGGTCGGGTAGGCGTCGTTAGTCGATTGGGCGTGGTTGACGTGGTTGTTCGGGTGGCAGTATTGGTACTCGCCTTTTTGGTGGCCCAAAATTTCCAGCGCGCGGTTGGCGATGACTTCGTTGACGTTCATGTTGGTGGAGGTACCCGCACCGCCCTGAATCATATCGACGACGAACTGGTCGTGCAGGGCGCCGGCGAGGATTTCGTCGCAGGCGGCGACAATGGCGTCTTTGATTTTGCCATCGAGCGCGCCGACTTCGTGGTTGGCAAGCGCGGCGGCTTTTTTCACTTGCGCAAAGGCGTTGATGAAGGTGTCGAACTGGTGCAAACGCACGCCGGTGATGTTGAAATTCTCATAGGCGCGCAGGGTTTGTACGCCGTAGTAGGCATCAGCGGGGACGTCGCGGTCGCCCAAGAGGTCATGTTCTTTGCGGGTGTTACTCATGAGGGTTCTCCTTGTTAAGTTTTGTGTATTTTAACTCTTTTTTCTGTGAATTTCCCGTGATTTTATCTCGCATTTTTGTGGTTTTTCGCTCTCTGCGGCAGTTACTGGCGTGAAAAAAGCCAACCTTGCGGGGTTGGCTTGTGGATGGCTGTGATGTTTGTAGGCTGTTCATGCTGGTGACGTCACGGAGGTAGCAGCGTTTAACGACGTCGCCATTTTTGTATAAAGATAAAGAGTGCGGCGAGCAGCAGGTGGTAGGTGACCGCGACAAACAGCGCGGTGAGCGGGGCAAAGCGGTATGCGCTGTCGTGGTTGTAGTCTTGTGCATCCAGTATCAACTGGAGAACCCGCAGCCGCATGGCGGCGAAAAACAGCAGGTAGCAGAGGGCGATGGAAATCAGCCAACACGCCGTTTGTGGCAGACGCCTGCCGTAAACCAGCTGGATAAGGAAGGGCGCCAGCAGCGCGAGAATGAGCGGGAATGCGTAGGGGATGAACATCGTTTGCGGGTAGTTTCAGGCGGATGTCAATGGTACCCACAGCGCGCGCACGGTGTCTTCGTAGATGGCGGCGAGCGGGGCGAGGTCGGCAACGGCGACGTGTTCGTCAATCTGGTGCAGGGTGGCGCTGTCGGGGCCAAATTCCACCGTCGCCGCGCCGTGTTTGGCAAGAAAGCGCGCGTCGGAAGTACCGCCGCCGGTGTCCAGTTGCAGCGTCTCGCCGGTGTGGCGGGCAACGGCTGCGCGCAGCGCGGCAATCAACGCGGGATTTTCGGTGAGGAAGGGTTCGCCCGACAGTTTCCAGCGGTATTCAGCGCGGATGCCACTGCCTTGCAGGGTATCTTCAATCAGCGCTGTCGCCTGCTGCTGCAGGCTGGCAGCATCGTGTTCGGTGTTGTAGCGCCAGTTGGCTTTGCAGCTTGCGGTCGCGGGGACGACGTTTTCCGCGCCGGTGCCGGCGGCGAGGTTGCTCACCTGGAAGCTGGTCGGTGGGAAGTGGGCCTTGCCGTCGTCCCAGCGGGTGGCGGCGAGGCGGGCGATAACGGCGCCGAGCGCGTGAATCGGGTTGCGCACGTTGGCCGGGTAGGCGACGTGTCCCTGTTTGCCGTGCAGGGTGAGGTGCAGATGAAGCGAGCCACGGCGGCCATTACGGGCGCGGTCGCCGAGGCGGGCGGCAGTGGAAGGTTCGCCGACGATGCTGTAATCAATGTGGACGCCTTCTTGCGCGAGTTGGGTGAGGACGGCTTTGGTGCCGTGGGTGCCGTCGCCTTCTTCATCGCTGGTGAGTAGCAGCGCGAGGGTGCCGGGGTGCGGCGCGGCGGCAAGGCGCTCCAGCGCGACGGTCATCGCGGCGACGCCCGCTTTCATGTCGGCGGCACCGCGGCCATAGAGTTTGCCGTCGCGGATGACAGGCTCGAACGGCGGCGATGTCCATGACGCTTCGTCGCCGGGCGGAACGACGTCGGTGTGTCCGGCAAAGGCGATGAGTGGCGCGCCGCTGCCGTGTGTCGCCCAGAGGTTGTCGGTGTCGCCGAGGCGGAGGGGGCGGATGGTGAAGCCCGCCGCTTGCAGGCGCGCAGCGATGAGCGCCTGGCAGCCGGCGTCGTCCGGGGTGATAGAAGGGCGGCGGATGAGCTCTTGCAGCAGGTCGAGGGTGGGGTTCATGGGGTTTCCGGGTGAATGAAAGGCGGTAGTGTAGCGGGCGGCGCGGATTGCCCCAAGTGTATGGCAATCATCACCAAGCCCAAAGCGGCGCATTCGCGCAAAGGAGGAAACCGCTTTTGCGGGCAGTCAGCGTTAACAGCACCGCACCGTTGGCTACGCCTGGGGCTGTTTATGTCGTTCTGAATGCGGTCGCTGTGCGCTTTCTCAGAACTTGTTCAAAATCCCCCCTGCAGGGCGAAATAAACCGCCACTTGAGCGGCTGTTTGCGTTTGAGCGGTTCAGGGAGCTGAATATGGTGAAAACAACGAATGTGCCGGAGGGACATTTTGGCAACTTGAAGCGCAAACTAGGGCGTCATCATAGGGTCTGGAATTGAGCGTAACATTAAGTTTATAAAGGATTATTTTGCAAAAAATCGTAAGCCAGCCTGAATTTTGTTCTTTACGCCTCAATTGCAAACAGGCCCAGCCGATATTCCACAAAAAACACAGTAAAAACAATCTATAAAACCACGTACATAAATCCGCTTGACAATTCTCCGGCAAAAGCCGAATGTACGCGCCTTTCTGGCGACAAGGATGCGCCAAACGAATTTTGCCAGCGGGCAAAATACTGTCGTAATCATGCGTTGGGTTTCGGGAGTTTGAGAGTAAAACGCATGAATACAAAGGAAAAAACATGATCAACATCTACGTTGGCAACCTGTCCTACCAAGCCTCGGAACAAGAACTGCGCGACCTGTTCAGCACACATGGCGCCGTTAGCAACGTCACCATCATCAAGGATCGCGACAGTGGCCGCAGCAAAGGCTTTGGCTTCGTCGAAATGGACGACAACAACGCCGGACTGCGTGCCATTGACGCGCTGAACGGCAAAGACCTCGGTGGTCGTCCGCTGAAAATTAACGAAGCCCGCCCGCGCGAAGAGCGTCCGCGCCGCGATCGCTTCGGTGGTGGCCGCGGATTCGGCGGCGGTGGCAACTGGTAAGCCGCAGTAGCACAAAAAAGCCCGCAATCGCGGGCTTTTTTGTTTGGTATAGTCATCCACCGAAAGTTTCAGACAAGGCGCGTCGCCGAAGACAGTACGCAGTTGTAC
>NZ_CALJAH010000134.1 GCF_938028185.1 uncultured Cardiobacterium sp.
ATGGACTGGCGGATGGTCTTGAAGTTGGTCATCATCCCGCCGAGCCAGCGGAAATTGACATACGGCATCCCGCAGCGGGCAGCCGCTTCGCCGACTGCTTCAGAGGCGCTGCGCTTGGTGCCGACGAACATCACGCTGCCGCCGTTGGCGACAACCGTGCCGACAAAATTCAGCGCATCGTTCAACATCGGCACCGTCTTTTCGAGGTTGATAATGTGGATGTCGCCACGCTTACCGTAAATATAAGGAGCCATCTTGGGGTTCCAGAAACGGGTACGGTGCCCGAAGTGTGCGCCTGCCTCAAACAGCTCGCGCATACTGACTTTACTCATAGTATTTACTCCATAAAGGGTTAGGCCTCCAAACGCGCAAACGCTCCAACCCGCAGGCACCCGGAGCGTCGAAAACAGCGTTTGTGTGATTTAGTTGCCAGAAAGGCGCGCGCTTTATACCATGCCCCGCCTCATTTACCAAACGAAAAAACCATGACCATTACCCTGAAAAGCGAAGCAGACCTCGCCAAAATGCGCGTCGCCGGGCGGCTCGCCGCCGACGTGCTAGACATGATTGCGCCCTACGTCGTCCCCGGCGTCAGCACCGCCGAACTGGACCGCCGCTGCCACGACTACATTGTCAACGTTCAGCAGGCCATCCCCGCCTGCCTCAACTACGGCAGCCCGCCCTTCCCTGCCTCGACCTGCATCTCCGTCAACCACGTCATCTGCCACGGCATCCCCTCGGAAAAAACCCTGCAAAACGGCGACATCGTCAACATTGACGTCACCGTCATCAAAGACGGCTGGCACGGCGACACCAACCGCACCTACCTCGTCGGCGATGTTGGCGTGCTGGGGCGCCGCCTGGTGGACATCACCTACGAAGCCATGTGGCGCGGCATCCGCACCGTCCGCCCCGGCGCGACCCTGGGCGACATCGGCCATGCCATCCAGAGCTTTGCCGAAGCCGAACGCTTCTCCGTCGTGCGCGAATTTTGCGGACACGGCATTGGCCGTGGCTTCCACGAAGACCCGCAAGTGGTGCATTTCGGCCAGCCGGGCAAAGGCCTCACCCTCGAAAAAGGCATGACCTTCACCATCGAGCCGATGATTAACGCGGGCAAAGCCGCCCTCAAAATCCTCGGCGACGGCTGGACCGTCGTCACCCGCGACCGCTCGCTGTCTGCGCAATGGGAACACACCCTCGCCGTCACCGACGACGGCTACGAAATCTTCACCCTCGGCGCCGCCGAACGCGAACGCTTCAGCCCGACCGGGCATCAAAAATAGCCCTGCAAGATGCGCTCCGGCGCATCTTTTTACATGACGCGCACCCAAAATGTAAGCCAATGGAAAATCATCCCATGAGCCCGGAAGACAAATTCACCCTATGTAGAGTCATGACAACCCTCTTTGTGGGATTTCTGATACTGCCTTACTTCGTCCTGGTCAGGCGGATTCACATCCCCTTTTGGTTTTCCAACTTATTGCTGTGCATCATGTGGCTGCTTGTCGTGGCGATGGAGCGTCTGCGCGACAAAGGCATGGGAAACAGCCCCCTTTTCGAAATCATCACCATTGTCTACGCCAGTATCGTCATGCCGCTGTTTTTGTGGACATTACTCGCCGTATACATCAATAACTGACCGCATGAACCCCCTCCCACCCGACTGGCAACCCGCATCCCTGCCGCTCCCCGAAGAAGCCGCGCGCGCCCGCGACTACCTGCGCGCCCTGCGCCATGCGCTTGCCGCGCACATCAGCGGGCGCGATTACGACGTCCACCGCCTCATCACCCACTACACCGCGCAGATTGACTGCATCATCAGCGGCCTTTACCGGCGCTGCATCAGCGACCCGCGCGTCCGCCTCTACGCCATCGGCGGCTACGGGCGCGCTGAACTCTTCCCTGCCTCCGACATCGACCTGCTGCTGCTCACCCCGGACGAAACCGACCGCGACGCCATCGAAACATTCGTCCAAACCCTGTGGCAACTCGGCCTCGACATCGCGCAGCACGTCCACCGCACCAGCGAATTGCCAACAGCGGCACAAAACGACATAGACCTCCTCACCAGCCTGTTGGAAAACCGCCAACTGGCGGGCGAAGCGCTCCCCATCGACCCCGCCCGGCCGCCGCTCATCAACAAAACCGCCTACATCCGCCACAAACAGCAGGAACAACGCGCGCGCGACAGCAAACAGCACGGCCAGCTCGAACCCAACCTGAAAAACGGCAACGGCGGCCTGCGCGACTACCAGATGATTGACTGGCTCTCCGCCTACTGCTACCACGACCGCAGCCACGCCACCCTCATCGCCCGCCACCTGATGACCGAAGGCGAATCCGCCGGACTCCGACAAAGCCGCGACGCCCTCTGGCGCATCCGCTTCGCCCTGCACCTCGGCGGCGCGCGGCAAAAAAACACCCTCGACTTTGAACAACAAAAGCGCCTCGCCGCCACCTTCGGCTACCGCGACCAGCGGCACAACCTCGCCATCGAACAACTGATGCAGCACTACTACCAGCACAGCATGCGCATCCGCCGCATCAACCAGCGCGTCGTCAGCCACATCGAAGCCGACCACCAGCCGCCGCAGCCCGCCGTACCGCTCACTGCCGACTACGCCAGCCAGCACGGCAAACTCACCCTGCGCGACCCGGCGGCATTCACCCAAAACCCGCAGCAGCCGTGGGCAATGTTCCAGTACCTGCAACAAAACCCGGCGATACACGAACCGCACCCCGACCTGGTGCGCCACATCCGCCGCCACCGCATTGAGCTGACCAACATCGCCCGCCGCCGCGACGCCGACAACCGCCGCGCCTTCCTCGCCCTGCTCGCCCGCCCCGGCACCGTGTACCCGCAACTGGCGCGCATCCACCAATACGGCCTGCTCTACCGCATCATCCCCGCCTTCGCCCACATCACCGGAAGAATGCAATACGACCTCTTCCACCAATACACCGTTGACCAGCACACCCTCAAACTCATCGAAACCCTTGACCGCATGGTGCGCCCCGACCCGGCCTACCCCGAAGCCGCCGACCTGCTGGCGAACCACAAAAACCCGGCGCTGCTCTACCTCGCCGCCCTCTTTCACGACATCGGCAAAGGCTACGACGGCGACCACAGCCAGACCGGCGCACAAATCGCCGACCTCTACGCCCGCGAAAACGACGCCATCAGCCCGGAAGACCGCGCGCAACTCGTCTGGCTCGTCGCCCACCACCTCGACCACAGCCTGACCGCACAAAAAAAAGACCTGACCGACCCGGCGACCATCGCCGCCTACGCCGCCACCATCCCCGACCGCGACCACCTCGACAACCTGTATCTCCTCACCATCGCCGACATCAGCGCCACCAACCCTACCCTCTGGAACAACTGGCGGGCGAGCCTCATCCACGACCTCTACCGCCAAACCCGGCACCAACTCGAACACCACCAGGATAGCCTGCACGAACAAGAACAACACGCGCGCGCACAAGCCAAAGCGCAACTCGCCGCCGCCCCCGCCACCATTGACGCGCTTTGGGCGCAACTCCCCGACGCCTGCTTTCGCGGCGAAACCGCCGCCGCCATCGCCGCCAAAACCCGCCATTTACTAGGCACTGCTTACCAACCAACCCCGCCCCATGACGGACTTCGCCCTGCGGACATCCACCAAACCGCTCCCTCCCCCGTGGGGGAGGGTCGGGGTGGGGGCAGCAAACCATCCACGCCAGCGACCGCATCCCAAACAAACCACAAACCACCCCCAAAGGTTGCATACCATTCGGCCCCCTCCCCCGTGGGACTGGGACAGCTCGCGCGCAGTGCGAGAAAGGGCTGGGGTGGGGGCAGCAAACCAACCGCGCCAGCGACCGCACCCCAAACAAACCACAAACCGCCCCTGACACACGGCAAACCACACGCCGTCAGCCTCATCCAGCAACACCCGCCGCGCCTCATCATCAGCAGTCCCAACCCGGCAGACATCCTCCTCGCGCGCATCACCCACTACCTCGAAAAACACAACCACAACATCCACGAAGCGCGCCTCTACACCACGCGCGACCACCGCCTCACCATCCAGGAATACACCCTCGGCGAAACACCGCCACCCGCGCCCGGCCTCGCGCGCGAACTCGAAGCACACATCGCCGACAACCGCCCGCCACCGCCGCTTGCCCGCCGCCTGCCCGGCAGCCGCGACAAACACTTCACCATCCGCCCCCGCGTCCACATTCAGCAAGAAGCGGCGCACACCACCCTCGAACTCACCTGCAAAGATCGGCACGGCCTGCTCTCGCTGATAAGCCGCATCCTGCTCGCGCACGGCGTGCACATCAGCCACGCCAAAATCAGCACCTTCGGCGAAAAAGCCGAAGACAGCTTCCACCTCACCAACGCCGCCCACCGCCCGCTCACCGACGCGGCAACCCTCACCGCGCTGCAACAGGCGCTGCTGGACGCGCTGCAATAGCGTCCCAACTGGCACAACCGCAGGGCGCGCCCTATAATATGAACAACCGGCAATCACCCGGAAAGCCACCCAACCACCTGCAAGTTAAAAGGAAAGAACGATGCCCCGCCTGCCCAACATGGTCAAACCCGCCGGCAAATCTACCCGCCACGAACTCACCTATTACGATGGCGAGCGCCGCATCGTTTACACCGTGGACGAAGGTTACAACCAAAACGACGGCACCATTCTCATCTCGCGCACTGACGCCAGCGGCATCATCACCCACGTCAACCGCGTCTTCACCGAAATCAGCGGCTACAGCCAGCGCGAACTCATCGGCGCGCCGCACTACATCATCCGCCATCCCGATATGCCCAAATCCGCCTTCAAAGACCTGTGGGATACCATCATCGGCGGCTCGGAATGGCATGGTTACGTCAAAAACCTGCGCAAGGACGGGCGCTACTACTGGGTCTATGCCACCGTCGCGCCGATTATCAGCAACGGCCTGTTCGTCGGCAGCACCTCGGTGCGGCGCAAAGTTGATGCCAAAACCATCGCCAAATACGAAGAACAATACCGCATCATGCGCCAAAACGAAGAACGCTACGGCTTTGAAGACGACGACACCGACACCGCGCCTGCACCAGGCAACAGCGTCGGCAACCTGATTGGCAAACTGTTCACCCGAAAAAAATAACCCCTAAAATACCGCCTTCCCCCAAAACCCGACCATCCCATGAGCGAAGAACACCCGGAACCCAAACCCTCGCTCCTCAGTCGCCTCACCGCGCTGTGGAGCAACAACGAAGAACCCGACTTTCACACCACCTTTCACGAACTCGTCACCCAGGCACGCGCGAGCGGTGACATCGGCGACGAAACCGCGCAAATGCTCGAACGCCTCACCACCCTCGGCGACACCCGCGTGCGCGACATCATGATCCCGCGCGGACAAATGCTGCTCATCGAAGAAGACTGGAGCCTTGAACAAATCTTCAACGTCATCATCGAATCCGGCCACTCGCGCTACCCCGTAGTGGACGAAACCCACGAACAAATCCGCGGCATCCTCCTCTCCAAAGACCTGCTGCCCTACACCTTCCGCCAGCAACTGCCGGAAGACATCAGCACCCTGCTGCGCCCGGCGACCATCGTCCCCGAAAGCAAACCGCTGGACGCAATGCTGCGCGACTTCAAGACCAACCGCAACCACATGGCACTCGTCATCGACGAATACGGCAACCTCTCCGGCCTCGTCACCATCGAAGACGTCATCGAAGAAATCGTCGGCGAAATCGACGACGAACACGACGAAATTGCCGCTTCCCCCATCACCCCCAACAGCGACGGCAGCTACCAGGTGAGCGCGCTGACACCGATTGCCACCTACAACGAAACCTTCAACGCCGATCTTTCCGACGAAGACGCCGACACCATCGGCGGCTACATCCAGCACATCCTCGGCAAAATGCCGGAAATTGGCGAAACCGCCGACCTCGGCGACTGGCAGGCGACCGTGAGCAAGGCCAACCAGCGCCAGCTCATCAGCCTGCACCTGCGCTACCGCCCGGCGGAGCCACCACCGGTGCCGGAAGACTGATTCTCCCGCCTCTCCCCGGCGGGGAGCGTATAAGGGCGGTTAAACGCTTGCAGCGTGACCGCCCGATTTTTTACCACCACGACCCCCGACTGCCATGAACGAAAACCTCGACAAACTCAAACGCGCCATCACCTACCTCTTCCGCCCCGGCAACCTGCTCTACTGGGGACTGTTTGCCCTCATCATCTACCTTAACCTGCTTGAACTCGTTAAAAACTTCAAAATTGCGATAGAAATCTACCAAGCGCACAACCTCACACCAGACTGCAATCCCTATGCACCGGATTGCTTCCAGGCAAGCATGGAAATCTCCGATGCCACACCATTTAACTTCGGCCTGTTCTTCCTGCAGATGACGGTCCTTTTCATCTTCTTCTGCAAAGTATTTGACGGCATCATGCGTATCTCCGAAGGCATGGAAGACGAACCCGTACCTTACGCCCCGGTCAGCATCATTCCCTTCCTGACCCCGCTCAAACACCTCGCTGGCATCATCATCATCTTTTTGGTGACATTGCCCCTGGCATTTCTCTTTGGCACAAAATTCTGGCAACTCTTTTTCCAAACCCTCTTTATCTTCTTCCTGCCGATAATGATCATGAACCTGCTTGGCAACGACAGCATTGCCAGCATGATCAGCCCGCGCGCCTGGATCATCACCATCAAAAACCTCGGCATTCGCGATTACCTCGCGCTGCTGTTCATTCCGGCACTGGTTACCGTACCGCTTGTCCTCCTGCTCAACTACATCGCCCGCATCAACAACCTGACGCTACTGCTTATCCTCGGCAGCATCATCACCGCCTTCACCACCGCGCTGGGACTCATCTACATCGGCTACTTCATGCGCGGCGAAGCCCCGCAGGGACTCAGCGAAGCCGAACTGCGCGTGCTGCACGAAGCCGACACCTACCGCATGGACGACGACGAAAAAAAACAATTCGCACAAGACCTGCTCGCCGCCGACACCCTGCAAGCCGAAGGCGGCTTTGAACAAATGGAGGCGCTGCTGCTGCCCTACACCAGCGCGCAAAAAAACATCGCCCAATACTTCCCCGCCTACCGTCGCCT
>NZ_CALJAH010000135.1 GCF_938028185.1 uncultured Cardiobacterium sp.
CGTACTTTCAAGCCGGAACGCGACGGCCTGTTTTGCGCCAAAATCTTCGGGCCAATCAAGGATTACGAATGCCTTTGCGGTAAATACAAGCGCCTCAAGCACCGTGGTGTCGTTTGTGAAAAGTGTGGCGTGGAAGTCACCAAATCCAGCGTGCGTCGCGAGCGCATGGGGCATATCGAACTGGCCACCCCGGTCGCCCATATCTGGTTTTTGAAATCACTGCCGTCACGTATCGGCCTGTTGCTTGACCTCACCCTGCGTGAAATCGAGCGGGTACTGTACTTTGAATCCTTCATCGTCCTCGATCCGGGCATGACGCCGCTGGAAAAAAACCAGTTGCTCAACGAAGAAGCCTATTTGCAGGCGGTGGAAGAATACGGTCACGAATTCAAGGCGATGATGGGCGCGGAAGCGATTCAGGAAATCCTGCGTACCACCGACTGGCGCGACATCCTGCAAACGCTGAAAGAAGAACTGGAGCAAACCTCCTCCGAAACCAAGAAAAAACGGCTGGTGAAGCGCATCAACCTGATTGACGCCTTCGTCCCTGACCCGGATGACCCGAAAAAAGTCGTCGGCAAACCGGAATGGCTGATTCTCAACGTGCTGCCGGTACTGCCGCCTGACCTGCGTCCGCTGGTACCGCTCGACTCCGGCCGCTTTGCGACTTCCGACTTGAACGATCTCTATCGCCGCGTCATTAACCGTAATAACCGTCTGAAGCGCCTGCTGGAACTGTTCGCGCCGGACATCATCGTCCGCAACGAGAAGCGGATGCTGCAAGAAGCGGTTGACTCGCTGCTCGATAACGGCCGTCGTGGTCGCACCGTCACCGGTTCCAACAAGCGTCCGCTGAAGTCGCTTGCCGACATGATCAAGGGCAAGCAGGGGCGTTTCCGGCAAAACCTGCTGGGCAAGCGCGTCGACTACTCCGGCCGCTCCGTTATCGTGGTTGGTCCGACCCTGCGCTTGCACCAATGCGGCCTGCCGAAACGCATGGCGCTGGAACTGTTCAAACCGTTCATCTTCCAGCAGCTGATTGAAAAAGAACAGGCACCGACTATCAAAGCGGCGAAGCTGATGGTGGAGCGCGACGAGCCGGAAGTCTGGGATGCGCTGGAATACGTCATCCGCGAACACCCGGTCATGCTCAACCGCGCACCGACCCTGCACCGCTTGGGCATTCAGGCGTTTGAGCCGATTCTCATTGAAGGCAAGGCGATTCAGCTGCACCCGCTGGTCTGCGCCGCCTTCAACGCGGACTTCGACGGCGACCAGATGGCGGTACACGTACCGCTGTCGCTGGAAGCGCAGTTGGAAGCGCGCGCGCTGATGATGAGCTCGAACAACATCCTCTCGCCTTCCAACGGCGAGCCGATTATCGTGCCGTCGCAGGACGTTGTCCTTGGCCTCTATTACATGACACGCGAGCGCGTCAACGCGAAAGGCGAGGGGATGCGCTTTGCGGACATCAAGGAAGTGGAGCGTGCCTATCAGGCAGGCGAAGTACACCTGCAAGCGAAAATTGAAGTGCGTCTGGACCTCTTTGAAGACGGCAGCAAAAATTTCCGCCGCATTCAGACCACCGTTGGCCGCGCGCTGTTGTCGCAAATCCTGCCGGAAGGCCTGTCGTTTGACCTCATTAACCGTGCGATGAACAAAAAGGCGATTTCTAACCTGATTAACCAGTGCTACCGCCAGATTGGTCAGAAAGAAACCGTCATCCTCGCCGACCAGCTGATGTACACCGGCTATCGCTATGCGACCTACTCCGGCGCCTCCATCGGCATCGTCGATATGGTCGTGCCGGCGGCGAAAGCGGAAATTCTGCAAACCTCTGAAAACGAAGTGAAGGAAATCGAAGACCAGTACGCCAGCGGTCTTCTCACCCAAGGCGAAAAATACAACAAAGTCATCGATATCTGGTCACGCGCCAATGAGAAACTGGCGAAGGCGATGATGGACAACCTGCGCCAGGAAGACGTGGTCAACCGCGACGGCGAAACCGTCAAGCAGGAATCCTTCAACTCCGTGTACATGATGGCAGACTCCGGAGCGCGGGGTTCTGCGGCGCAGATTCGTCAGCTCGCCGGCATGCGTGGCCTGATGGCCAAGCCGGACGGCTCCATCATCGAAACGCCGATTACCGCGAACTTCCGCGAAGGGCTGAACGTCCTGCAATACTTCATCTCTACCCACGGTGCGCGCAAAGGTCTGGCCGATACCGCGCTGAAAACCGCAAACTCCGGTTACCTTACCCGTCGCTTGGTGGACGTCTCGCAAGACGTAGTCGTCAACGAAGAAGACTGCGGCACGACGCGCGGCTTTGAAATTCAGGCGGTGGTTGAAGGCGGTGATGTGGTCGAGCGCCTGAGTGACCGCGTGTTGGGACGCGTACTGGCCGAACCGGTCGTCAATCAAGACGGTACCGTCGTACTGGATGCGGGCACCCTGCTCGAAGAAAAAGAAATCGCCGTGCTGGAAAGCGCGGGCGTGGATCGCGTTGTGGTGCGCTCGGTCATTACCTGCGAATCGCGCTACGGCGTCTGTGCGCAGTGCTATGGCCGTGATTTGGCGCGCGGACACCGCGTCAACGTCGGCGAAGCCGTCGGCGTTATCGCCGCGCAATCCATCGGTGAGCCGGGTACCCAGCTGACGATGCGTACCTTCCACATCGGTGGGGCGGCATCGAGCGCGGCCGCGGTTGGTTCGGTGGAAGCGAAGACCAACGGTACCGTGCGTCTGACCAACATCAAAACCGTCACCAACAAAGACGGCAAACTGGTTGCAGTTTCCCGCTCCGGCGAGCTGTCGGTCATCGACCAGAACGGCCACGAACGTGAACGCTACAAAATGCCCTATGGCGCGACGCTCGGCATTGAGCATGGCGACGAAGTCAAACAGGGACAACTGCTCGCCAGTTGGGACCCGCACACCCACCCAATTATCGCCGAGGTGAGCGGCCGCATCGCCTTCCAGGATTTCGAAGACGGCGTCACCGTGCAAGAATCCTCCGATGCCGATACCGGTTTGACGGTACGCACCATCATGGATAACGCGCTGCGCTCTACCTCCGCCAAGGACAAGCGCCCGCTGATTCAACTGCTGGATGAGAATGGGCAGCCGGTAAAACAGGCCGGTTCCGACATCCCGGTCAACTACTTCCTGCCCGGCGGCGCGATTGTTCACCTGGACGACGGCGCCAAGGTGGAAGTGGGTGACGTTCTGGCGCGGATGCCGCAAGCGTCCGGCAAAACTGCGGACATCACCGGCGGTCTGCCGCGCGTTGCCGACCTCTTTGAGGCGCGTAAACCAAAAGAGCCGGCAATCCTCGCCGAGAAAACCGGTACCGTCTCCTTCGGTAAAGAAACCAAGGGTAAACAGCGACTTATCATCAGCACCGAGGACAATGAAGTCATCGAAATCCTCATCCCGAAATGGCGGCGCCTCAACGTCTTTGAAGGCGAACAGGTCAAACAGGGCGACGTGCTGGCCGATGGCGAGCTGACCCCGCATGACATTCTGCGCCTGCGCGGCGTGGCGGAGCTGGCGGCACACATCGTGCGCGAAATCCAGAACGTTTACCGCCTGCAAGGGGTAAAAATTAACGACAAACACATCGAAGTTATCGTGCGCCAGATGCTGCGCAAGGTAATCGTGCTCGATGCTGGCGAATCCCGTCTGATCGTCGGCGAGCAAGTCGATTTGCAGCGTGTTCTTAGCGAGAACGACCGCCTGCAAGCCCAGGGCAAGCTGCCGGTGCGTTACGAACCGGTGCTGATGGGTATCACCAAAGCATCCCTGGCAACCGAGTCCTTCGTATCGGCGGCCTCCTTCCAGGAAACCACCCGCGTCCTGACCGAAGCCGCGGTGCTGGGCAGTTTCGACGAATTGCGCGGTCTGAAAGAAAACGTCATCGTCGGCCGCCTGATTCCGGCAGGCACGGGATTGGCCTATCACCAGCAGCGTCGCGCCAACCGCGAGGAAGAACAGGCGCTGTTTGAAATGGTCAAAGAAGAACCCGAAAACGAAAGCGGAAAAGTGGTGATGGCTGAAGCAGAAATGCCAGACGACGGTATTGACGACACCGAGTAAGCCATCATGCAGCGCCAGCCCCGTCGGGACACCGGCGGGCTTGACAACAACGGGGCAGACGCATACCATGCGCCACCTTTGGCGTTGAGGCGCTGATTTAAATTAATTTATGAGAAATCTGGAGAGATTATTTCATGGCAACCGTTAACCAGCTCGTGCGCAGCCCGCGTACGCGCCAAAAAGAAAAAAACAACGTTCCTGCATTGCAGGGCTGTCCGCAAAAGCGTGGCGTGTGCACCCGTGTGTACACTACCACGCCAAAAAAACCGAACTCTGCCATGCGCAAGGTTGCACGTACCCGTTTAACCAACAAGTACGAAGTAACCGCCTATATCGGCGGTGAAGGGCACAACCTGCAAGAGCACTCCTTGGTGCTTATCCGCGGCGGACGGGTCAAGGACTTGCCGGGCGTGCGTTATCACATCGTGCGTGGCGCGCTGGATACCGCCGGCGTTAAAGACCGTAAACAGGGTCGTTCCAAATACGGCGCCAAACGTCCCAAGTCATAAGTTAAGGAAACCGTTTTATGTCAAGAAGAGTACGTGCTCCGATTCGCCAGATTCTGCCGGATCCGAAGTTTGGAAACGTCGTAGTGGCGAAATTCATCAATATCCTGATGGTCAGCGGCAAAAAATCGGTTGCTGAAAAAGTCGTCTATGAAGCGCTGGAAAAAGCCGCCGAGAAAAAGCAACTGCAACCGGTTGAAGTGCTGGAAGAAGCGCTGGAAAAAGTTCGTCCTGCGGTAGAAGTCAAATCCCGCCGTGTTGGCGGTGCGACCTATCAAGTGCCGGTGGAAGTTCGTCCGGTTCGTCAAAACGCCCTGGCAATGCGCTGGCTGATTGAAGCAGCACGCAAGCGTAATGAGAAATCCATGGCGCAACGCCTTGCGGCCGAGTTCCTCGAAGCGCTGGAAGATCGTGGTGCAGCGGTCAAAAAACGTGACGACACACACCGTATGGCGGAAGCGAACCGCGCGTTCGCCCACTTCCGCTGGTAACGCGTTCACCATAAGGAGACAAACAAACACATGGCACGCAAAACCCCAATTAACAAATACCGTAACCTCGGCATTATGGCGCACATTGATGCGGGTAAAACTACGACGACCGAGCGAATTTTGTTCTACACCGGGATGTCTCACAAAATCGGCGAAGTACACGATGGCGCGGCAACGATGGACTGGATGGAACAGGAACAGGAGCGCGGTATTACCATTACCTCTGCGGCCACTACCTGCTTTTGGAAAGGTATGGGCGCACAGTTCGATGAGCACCGCATTAACATTATTGATACGCCCGGACACGTGGACTTCACTATCGAAGTAGAGCGCTCCCTGCGTGTACTTGATGGTGCCTGCTTGGTGCTTTGTGCTGTTGGCGGCGTACAACCGCAAACTGAAACCGTTTGGCGTCAGGCCAACAAATACCGCGTTCCGCGTATTGCATACGTCAATAAAATGGATCGTACCGGAGCAAATTTCCTGCGCGTTGTCAAACAGATGGAAGACCGGCTAAATGCCCAGCCAGTTCCGTTGCAGTTGCCTGTTGGTGCCGAAGAGAACTTCAAGGGTGTCATTGACCTTATCAAGATGAAAGAAATCATCTGGAATGAAGATGACAAAGGCATGACCTTCAAATATGCTGATATTCCGGCCGAGTTACTTGCCGACTGCGAAGCACAACGGGAAAAACTGGTTGAAGCTGCGGCAGAAGCGAATGAAACCCTGATGGAAAAATATCTGGGTGGTGAAGCGCTGAGTGAAGAAGAAATCATCGCAGGTCTGCGTGAACGTACCATCAATAACGAGATTGTTCCGGTTGTTTGTGGTTCTTCATTCAAGAACAAAGGTGTTCAGGCAATGCTGGATAAAGTGATTGAACTGCTGCCCAGCCCGGTTGATATTGAGGCTATACAGGGGATTAACCCAAATACTGAAGAAACTGACAGCCGTGAAGCAGATGATAGTGCGCCTTTTTCCGCCTTGGCCTTCAAAATTGCTACCGACCCGTTTGTGGGAACACTGACTTTCGTCCGTTGCTATTCAGGTGTACTGGAAGCTGGCACTACTGTGCTCAACTCGGTTAAAGACAAACGTGAGCGTATTGGTCGTATCGTGCAGATGCACGCCAACGCGCGCGAAGAAATCAAAGAAGTTTATGCAGGCGATATTGCAGCTTGCGTTGGTCTGAAAGATGTTGTCACTGGCGAAACCCTATGTGATGTCAACAAGCCTATCATTTTGGAACGGATGGAATTCCCGGAACCGGTTATTGCAGTTGCAGTTGAACCGAAAACCAAATCCGACCAGGAAAAAATGGGGATGGCGTTGGCAAAGCTGGCACAGGAAGATCCGTCATTCCGTGTGCACACCGATGAAGAAACCGGACAAACCATCATTTCCGGTATGGGTGAACTGCACCTGGAAATCATCGTTGACCGCATGAAGCGTGAATTCAAAGTGGAAGCGAATGTGGGTGCACCGCAAGTAGCCTACCGCGAAGCGCTGCGTGAAAGCGTAGAACAGGAAGGCAAATTTGTACGTCAATCTGGTGGACGTGGTCAATACGGTCACGTTTGGTTGCGGATTGAGCCACAAGAACCAGGTTTTGGCTATGAATTCGTCAATGCCATTGTCGGTGGTGTCGTTCCCAAAGAATACATCCCTGCCGTTGATAAAGGTGTGCAAGAACAAATGCAGAATGGCGTACTGGCAGGTTATCCGGTAGTAGATGTCAAGGTTACCCTGTTTGATGGTTCATTCCACGAAGTGGACTCTTCGGAAATGGCCTTTAAACTGGCTGGTTCTGAAGGCTTCAAATTGGGGGCGCGCAAGGCCAAACCAGTATTGCTGGAACCGATGATGAAGGTCGAAGTTTCCACGCCGGAAGAATACATGGGCGATGTCATTGGTGACTTGAACAGCCGTCGTGGACTCATTCAAGGTATGGACGATGAAGCAAGTGGCAAGATTGTTCGCGCTCAAGTGCCGTTGGCAAAAATGTTCGGCTATGCCACTTCGTTACGTTCA
>NZ_CALJAH010000136.1 GCF_938028185.1 uncultured Cardiobacterium sp.
GGCGACGACGGCGCCGCGCCGGCGCGCCCAGGCCACGATGCGGGCGAGCTGGGAGGTGCTCAGGACGTGGCCGTCGGGGTTGCCGGGGCTGTTGAGCCACACGAGGGCGACGGGGGCGTCGTCGGGCAGCTCCCAGGTGGCGGGGTCGGCGTCGGTGTCGACGGGGACGGGGGTGGCGCCGGCGATGCGGGCGCCGACGTCGTAGGTGGGGTAGGCGGCGCGCGGGTGGAGGACGAGGTCGCCCGGGCGCACCCCGAGCTGGAGGGGCAGGAGGGCGACGGACTCCTTGGAGCCGATGGTGGGGATGACGGCGTCCTCGCCCAGGCCGCTCACGCCGCGGCGCCGCCTCATCCAGTCGATAATGGCGGCGCGCAGTGTGTGGGTGCCGACGGCGGCCGGGTAGCCGGGGGCGTCGGAGGCGGCGGCGAGGGCGTCGCGGGCGGCAACGGTTTCGGCGACGCGCGCCTGCATTTGTGCGATGCCCGCCGGGCTGAGTGCCTGCGCGGCGATGTCGGCGACCGGGGTCGGGACGGGGTAGGGGGCGATGGTTTTGTGCAGGCAGGCGATGAGGTCGGGGTTGGCGACGACGAAGCCGCAGCGGATGCCCGCCAGCGCGTGCGCCTTGGAGAGGGTGCGGATGATGGCAAGGTTCGGGTAGCGCGCCAGTTCGGGGGCGAGGCTGTCGGCGGGGCTGTATTCGCTGTAGGCTTCGTCGATGACGGTGATGGCACGGTCGCGGGTGATGCCGAGCAGCGTGTGCAGGTCGTTGCGCTTGAGGCGGGTACCGGTGGGGTTGTTGGGGTTGCAGACGTAAACGAGGCTGGTGCGCGGGTAGCGGAACAGGGCGGCGCTGATGCCTTCCAGGTCGAGCTGGAAGCCGGCGGTTTGTGGTACGGCGATGGCGTTCACGCCGTGGGTGGCGGCGCTGACGGCGTACATACCGTAGGTGGGCGGGTTGTAGAGGATGCTGCCCGTGCCGGGCTCGCTGAAGGTGCGGATGAGCAGTTCGATGCCTTCGTCGCCGCCGCGGGTGATGAGCAGGTTTTCCGGGGCGACGCCGAGGTAGCGCGCGCAGGCGTCGAGGACGGCGGCGGGTTGTGGTTCGGGGTAGCGGTTGAGCGGGCTGTTGCCGGGGGTGATGGCGGGCGCGCTGTGGTGTTCGTTGGCGTTGAGCCAGATGTGGCCGCGGCCGCCGATGCGGCGGGCGGACTGGTAGGGGGTGAGGCCGCGCAGGTTGGCGCGCAGCAGGTCTTCGGGCAGGCTCATGGTTGTTCTCCGAGGCGGATGGTGATGGCGTTTTTGTGCGCGTCGAGCTGTTCGGCGGCAGCGAGGGCGGCGACGGCGGGGGCGAGGGCGGCAAAGCCCGCCGGGCTCAGCTCCTGCACGGTCATGCGTTTTTGGTAGTCGGCGAGGCCGAGGCTGGAGGTGGTGCGCGCGTAGCCGTAGGTGGGCAGGACGTGGTTGGTGCCGCTGGCGTAGTCGCCGACGCTTTCCGGCGAGTATGCGCCGAGGAAAATGGAGCCGGCGTGGGCAATCTGCGGCAACAGCGCGCGCGGCGCGGCGGTGTGGATGATGAGGTGTTCCGGCGCGTAGGCGTTGCTGATGGCAACCGCCTGGTCGAGGTCGGCGGCGTGGATGCTGCGGCTGTGCGCGAGTGCTTTGGCAGCCGTGTCGGCGCGCGGCAGGGCGGCCAGTTGTCGCGCCAGTTCGCTTTCTGCTGCGGCGATGAGCGCGGCACTGTCGCTAACGAGGATGACTTGTGAGTCGGCGCCGTGTTCGGCCTGCGAGAGGAGGTCGGCGGCGACCCAGGCGGGGTTGGCGGTCTCATCAGCAATCACCAGCACTTCGGACGGCCCGGCGGGCATATCGATGGCGGTGCCGTGCTGCTGCACCTGCCGCTTGGCTTCGGTGACGTAGGCGTTGCCGGGGCCGAAGATTTTATCGACGGCGGCGATGCTTGTTGTGCCGTGGGCGAGGGCGATGATGGCCTGCGCGCCGCCTACCGGGTGAATGGTGTCGATGCCGCAGAGGGCGGCGGCGCTGAGGATTTCATCGGCGACCGGCGGCGGGGTACAGAGCGCGATGTGGCGGCAACCGGCGAGGCGGGCGGGCACGGCGAGCATCAGCACGGTGGAAAACAGCGGCGCGCTGCCGCCGGGAATGTAGAGGCCAACGCGCTCAATCGGGCGGGTGATGACCTGGCAGCGCACGCCGGGGCGGGTTTCGAGGTCGATGAGCGGCGGCTGTTGCGCGCGGTGGAAGGTTTCGATGTTGTCTTTGGCGAGGCGCATTGCCGCTTGCAGGGTGGCGGGGACGCGCGCCGCGGCGGCATCGCGGGCGGCGGGGGTGATGGTGAGCGCGTCAGGTGTTACCCCGTCAAATTGCGCGGTGAAGCGGCGCAGGGCGGCGTCGCCATCGGCAAGCACGGCGGCATAAATGGCGGCGACGGCATCGCGGATGGCCGCGCTTTGCTGTTGTGCCGGGCGGGTGAGGACGCGGCGGCGTTCGGCGGCGTCGAGGGTGTTCCAGTTACAGGATTGCATGGGGTTCTCCTTAGGCAAGCATCTTTTCAATCGGCAGGACGAGAATGGCGCTGGCACCCGCCGCCTTGAGCTGCTCCATTGTCTCCCAGAACAGGTTTTCCTGGCTGACCATGTGCAGCGCGACGTGGCGGGTATCGTGGGTGAGCGGCAGAATGGTCGGGTGCTCCACGCCGGGCAAGAGCGCGACGATGGCCTCAATCTTGTCCTTCGGCGCGTGCAGCATGATGTACTTGGACTCGCGCGCCTGCGATACCCCCTGAATGCGGGTCAGCAGCCGCTCCGCCAGCGCTTCCTGCGCCGCATCGAGCGGGGCGGCGCGCTGGATGAGCACCGCTTTCGAGCGGTAAATCACCTCCGCCTCGCGCAGGCCGTTCGCCTCCAGCGTCGCCCCGGACGAAACCAAATCACAAATCGCATCGGCCAGCCCGGCGCGTGGCGCCACCTCTACCGAGCCGTTGAGCAGACAGCTCCGGTAATCCACACCGCGCTCATTCATAAAACGGCGCAGCAAATGCGGGTACGACGTGGCAATACGCCGCCCGCGCAACGAGGCAACGCCGCGGTACATCACATCGCGCGGCAGGGCGAGCGACAGACGGCAACCGCCAAAATCGAAACGGCGCAGCAGCGCATAATCCGCCGCCTCGCCTTCCGCGCGCCGCGCCAACGCCGCCTCCTCCAGCACGTTTTCGCCGAGGATGCCCCAGTCCACCACGCCGTCAAAGACGAGGCCGGGGATGTCGTCATCGCGCACGCGCAGGATGTCGATGGGCAAATTCTCCGCACAGGCGAGCAGACGGTCGGGCTGCAGATTGAGGCGCACCCCGCATTGTTTGAGCAAATCATGCGATTCCGCGCTGAGGCGCCCCGATTTCTGCAGGGCGATGCGCAGCCGTTTTGAGGATAGAGACATAAAAATTTCCTTGAAATGAAGACGAAAAAAAAACCTTTCGGAAGCGGACTTCCGAAAGGTTTTGGAATACATCGCTGCCTGCGCGCCTTCGGAAGTCTTGCATTTCTTCCGAATAGCACCAGCACCCGAAAGAATCAGCCGGGGTGGTGATGATGCAGGGCAGAGAGGACAAAAATCATGGGGTTATTCCGGTGGGATGAAGGAGCGGCGAAGGTAACAGAAAAATGACGGTGGGGCAAGGACGGCGCCGCATTCAGTCAAAATCCGCCAGCTCCAGTTGCAGCCCGTCAATGTCGCCCGTCTCAAAATGGCGGACGATGGCGGCTTGCTCGGCGCGATCGACCCAGTTGCGCAGGTCGCGGCCGCTTTGTCCGTCGCTGCGCGCGGCGAGGCTGGCGCAGCCCGCGTCCAAATCAAAGGCGAGCGGTTTGGAGGCGAGCAGCACGCGCAGGATGGCGGCGCGTGCCGCCTCGTCCGGCAGGCCGATTTCGATGCGGCGGTTAAAGCGGGAGAGGACGGCACTGTCCAGGTCGTCCACGCGGTTGGTCGCCGCCAGCACGAAGACATCGCCGCTTTGGCGCTTGATGCCGTCCAGCTCTTGCAGCAACTGGCCGACGATTTCCTTGGTGAAGGTGTCGTCTGCGCCGTGGACGCCGGCGATGGCAAGGGCAAGAAGAAGCAGGATTTTGTTCATGGTTTTTCGAGGGGTGGTCAGTCCGTCATTTCCAGGCGGACAGTTTGCGGGTCATAGCGGTAACGGGTGATGCTGCCGTCCTGGATACGCTGCACCGCTTCGTCAATAACGGCAAGCGGGACGGCGAACCATTCTTTCGGCTGGACGGGATGACCAAAGCGGTCGGTAATGGTGATGTTCATTTGTGCCGGCGCAAAGAGTCTATGCAGCAGTTTTTCTAGTTTGACTCGGTTGATGTTGGCGAGCTGGTATTCGGCGACGATTTCCACCGGGGCGAGGAGGAAGGTCGCGTCGTTTTCGGCATTGGCGATGCGGGTTTCCACTTTGCCGCCGGTAACGCCGATTTTGTGCAGGGTTTGGCGCAGGGCGCGGATTTGCGGCTCTGTCGAGCGGCTGCGCAGGACGTAGATGGTGCCGCTTTCGATGTCGTCGGCCTCAAGCTGGCCGGCAAAGAGTTGCGCGCCGTCTTTGCACGCGGTGATGCGCCGCCCGCTCCCGTCCTTGTAGAGGGCGCGTTGCAGGGAGCGGCTGAGCATCGGGCTTTCGGTGCCGTTGTCGAAGATGACGCGCAGGCGGGCGTTGGGCGCGCCATTGCGGTCTTTGAAGGCTTCGCCTGCTTCGGCGATGTAGGCGATTTGTCCGCCGAGGATGAAGTAGTCGCCCGCTTCGATTTGCAGGCGCAGGCCGCCGGATTCTTTTTTGAATGGCCGCGCCTGGCGGATGCCTGCTTGCAGTTCTTCGCGTACGCTGGCAAATCGCGGTGCGTATTCGGCGAAGTTTTCGCAGGGCGTGCGGTTGGCGATGTATTCGGCAGTCTGGCGTTCTGTAGGCGGGCGGACGTGTTTGAGTGTGGTGAGGTCGTCGTCGGCGATGATGTCCTGTAATTGTGCCAGTAATTCGTCATCGCTCATCGTTGCCGGGTCTTCGGCGGCGGGCGCTGCATCCGCCAGCCAATGCTGTGTGTCGTATTCCGCCAATACGGCGCGGCATTGGGCGGATTGTTGCAGGGCGGCAAGGCGCACGGCGTAGATTCTTTCGAAGATGTCGCGCTCGGTATCAGCTTGCGGCAGGCGACCGTGTTCGGCATGGAAGCGCTGGATGTCTTCAAAGCCAGCGATGATGCGTTCTTCTTCGGCAGTCAATCCTTCTTTTTTTTCGGGACGACTGTAGTTTTCTTCGATGAATGCATCAAATTCGTCGTTGTCAATGTCAGTCATATTTGCCTGCCTTTTTGTATTCGGCGTATTTTTGTGCGCCTGCTGCAATGCGCTGTTCCCACGGGTCGGCAGATTGGGTGGTGGGCGGGCGACCGCGCTCTTTTTTGAAGAGGAAGGCGCGCATTGCCAGCTCTTTCGCTTCTTCCGGCTCGATGGTGATGCGCTTGGCGGTGATGATGGCGGCGATTTGTTGCAGGCGGCTTTCGTCAAGGGATTTGGCGAGGATGGCGTATGCCTCGGCAAAGGGGTTGATGCTGTCGATTAGATCTATTTTCAGCTCGCGCACGTCGGTAATGAATTTGCGCACGCCGTCAATCAGCGCGGTATTGGCTTTGGCTTCGTTGTCGTCGTCAGTTGCATTGGCAATGGCTTTGCCTTTTTGGGTGAGGGCAAAGGCGGCAATGGCCTGTTGGCGTACCGCCTCTTGGTCATGTTCGTCTAGATCCGGGTATTTGTCGCGGATGATTTTGCCGAGGCGGACGATGGTTAGGTCTTGCGGCATGATGTTGATGTCGTCAAACAGGCCGTGCTCAAGCGAGGTTTTGTCCTGCACAAAGGAGGCGACGATTTCGTGCAGGTCTTCGCGGCAGATGCGCTCGGCTTCTGGGGTTTTGGGCTCAACCAGCCCTTTAATTTCGACTAGGCATTGTCCGGTTTGCTCGTTAAAGCCGATGTTGCATCGTTCTGGCTGGTAGCCGTTTTCGCCGTAATCGAATCCTGCATCGGGTTTGTTGTCAACGTGTTTCGGGCGGAATTCGTAGCGCGGTGCCAGGACTTGTTCCATTAAAAGGCTGGCAGCGATGGCTTTCAGCGTGTCGTTGATGGCCTCGGTTACTGCTTCTTCGCTGGCATCGGGTTCGGCGACGAGGTTGGTAAAGCGGGCATGGGTTTTGCCCGGTGCGTCACGGGTGGCGCGGCCAATGATTTGGACAATTTCGGTCAGGCTGTTGCGGTAGCCGATGGTGAGCGCGTGTTCGCACCAAATCCAGTCAAAGCCTTCTTTTGCCATGCCAAGCGCGATGATGATGTCAACGTGGTCGCGGTTGTCTTTTTGTTTCGGGTCTTTCAGCGCCAGGGAAACGCGATCGCGCTTGTTCGGGTCGTCATTGACGAGATCGGCGACTCGCAGGATGCGACCGCTCTTGCTTTTGATGTGCTGGAAGCCGGTTTCGGGGTCAATGCCCTGCCATTCGCCCAGTTGTTCGAGGATATGCTCAACTTCGCGGATTTTGTCTTTGCTGCTTTCGCGGGAATTGACGTTCGGGATATGGACGATGGTTTTTTCTTCAGGATTCAGTACGGCAAGGATGTTGTCGGCATAGCTGCCGTTGTAGAAAAAATAGCCGAGGTCAATTTGTTTCAGGTATTGGTAATCGCGCAGTTGCTCGTAATAGGTGTAGGTCACGGGGAAGAAACGCGCTTCGTCCTGCGGGGCGAGGATGGCATCGGCATCGCCACGGAAATAGGAGCCGGTCATGGCGACGATATGGCATTTGTCGCGAGCGATGAAGGCACCGAGTTGTGCGCCAAGTTTGTTGTCGGGGTTGGCGGAGACGTGGTGGAATTCATCGACGGCAAGCAGGCAGCCATCGAAAGCCTCTACCCCGTATTGCTCAACGGCGAAGCGGAAGGTGGCATGGGTACAGATGAGGACACGGTCGTCGCTGTCGAGGAACGCCTTGACGGATTTGACCTTACCGCCATCTTCACCCGGCGCGTCGCAGAGGTTCCAGCGCGGCGCGACTTGCCAATCCGCCCAAAAGCCAAACTGGCTTAAAGGCGCATCGTGAAAGCTGGCACCGATGGTTTTTTCCGGGACAACGATGACGGCTTTTTTCAAGCCCTGATGGTGCAGCTTGTCGAGGGCGACGAACATCAGCGCACGGCTTTTGCCGGAAGCCGGCGGCGATTTGATGAGCAGATATTGCTCGCCGCGATAGTTATAGACGCGCGCCTGCATCGGGCGCATGCCGAGGGCATCGCTTTGCGCGCGCGGCTGGCTGCGGTCGAATCGGACGGATACGGTAGGAATAGCGGGGGTGGTCATGGATTACCTCAATTGAATGTTAAGGGGCAATAGAAAACGCATAAAAACCGCATAGGATTTATGTAATCGTATGTAAAAAAAGAAAATTGCTTTATGCGCATACGCATAGAAAACGCATAGAACCAGCATGAAAATTACGTTTAGTCTTGTTGGAGTGTGTAAAAAGCATGTCGTCTTTCACCATTTTTCTTTATTTTTCCCTCGGTTACTAATCTTTTTAATAGCGTATAGGCCTGGTCTTGGCTCAAATAACACAAATCCATCACATCCTTGCGCTCTATACGGCCATGATGTTGCAAGTGTGCTAGCACCATTTGTTCGTGTTGCAGGTGGCTGAAGCCCGCCTGCCTGGTGTAGGCAACGGACTTTCCTTCAGCGCGATAGAGTTCGGCGGAAAGCGTGTAACTACGGTCGCGTCCGCCGTATGCTCGCACCAAACCGCTTTCCAGCAGGCGTTCCAGCGTGCGCCGTGCCTGATGTTCATCGCGCTGGATGCGTGTTGCCAGAGTGGCAGCAGTCAGGCGCTTGTGTTCGCGCAGGGCAGCGAGGGCAATCAGGCTGTCAATGGGCAAAATGGCATCGTCTTTTTCTTGCATTACCACCAGCTGCAAAAAGGCTTTATCGGCGGGCAAAGTTGCCAATTGCACCACGACCTGATGTTCGTCCCTGCGCCGGTAATCCGGCATAGGGCGGCCGAAGCGCAGCAGACCGCGATAAATCTTGTCCACGCCGCGCCCGGAGCGCTCAACAATGCCGATACGCTTCATTGCATCGGCCAAGGCTGGATTGCGCGGACGCGGTTCAGTGGTCAGCAGGTTTTGCAGGGTAACGCCTTCGACCAGGCCACCCGGATTGCTGATAGTCAGCTCGTCATCGTTCAGGCGCACATAAACGGCGCGGAGGCTGTGGTAATCGCGATGAATCAGCGCATTGGCCAAAGCCTCGCGAAATGCGCCCATGTCCACTTTCGGAATCGGCACGCGGAACATATCAATCAGCATCTCGTCTTCCGGGTTATAGGGGCGGAAATTGGTTTCCAGCCATTCCATCGCCTTGAGCAGCGGAAAGCGATGGAATTCATTAAAACCTACCGCCTCGCGCGAGAGCACCTGAAACGCAAATTCATGCGTCGGTACTTTTTCGCGCAATGCGGTTTCGCGGCCGATAATCAGCAGACCAGCCAAAGTTGGCACACGCTCGCCTGCCTCATTGCGAGTGGTGAAGCCGAGTGCGCCGTCCATATCCTCATCGCTTAATTCCAGCAGTACACGGTCACCGCCATAACGCTGCACGCTTTGTCGCAGGCGTTCACGTTCCAGCGGGTCAAAATCCGCCAGCGTTGCCCCGGCAACCGGCTGTGCCGAGGCATCGGCCAGGCCGAAATGACTGGCGCGGCTGCTGCGCTCATGTGGCAAAAGCGGTACGCATTCGGGCGTGCCATCGTGTTTGAGGCGGCGGCGCAGGTAAACGCCTGCCGTGGTGGCCACATCGGTACGTGATTTCTTCACGCTTATCCGCGCAACGGTTACGCCGCCGTTTTCCACGGCGCAGGCATCTACCGTCAAAGGCGGAGAAGTGCGCGCCTGAACCAAAGCGGGCAGCCCCTGCAAATCAAGGTGTTTTTGGTGCAGCCCAGTGGGTGTGCCGTCGTCTTCAAC
>NZ_CALJAH010000137.1 GCF_938028185.1 uncultured Cardiobacterium sp.
CGACCAACAGCACCTTTACCCTCACCGCCGCGCAGAAGGGCGCGAAGATTACGGTGCAGGCGACTTACGACGACAACGCCCAAAACCACGAAACCCCGACCAGCGACGCCACCGCTGCGGTCGCCGACAACAGCACGCCGAACCCATTGCCCAATCCACAACCGAACCCGAATCCGTCACCGAACCCATCGCCGAACCCGAATCCCTCGCCCAATCCGCAACCCAACCACGCGGGCAAAGTGAGCATCAGCGGCGACGCCAAAGTTGGCAGCGAGTTGAAAGCGACTGTCACCGATGAAGATGGCGTACCGACGACGGGTGTCAAATACCAGTGGTTTGCCGACGGCAAGGCGATTAGCGGCGCGACCAATAGCACCTTCACCCTCACCGCTGCGCAAAAGGGCGCGAAAATCACGGTGCAGGCGACCTACGACGACAACGCTAACCATCACGAAACACCGACCAGCGACGCCACCGCCGCGGTCGCCGATAACAGCGCGCCGAACCCGCAACCCAACCCGCAACCCAATCCGAATCCCAACCCGTCGCCAAATCCGAACCCGAACCCGTCGCCCAATCCGCAGCCGCAGCCCAATCACGCGGGCAAAGTCAGCATTACGGGCGAGGCGAAAGTCGGTAGCGAGCTGAAAGCGACTGTAACCGACGACGACGGCGTCCCGGCGACGGGCGTCAAATACCAGTGGTTTGCCGACGGCAAGGCGATAGACGGCGCGACCAATAGCACCTTCACCCTCACCGCCGCACAGAAGGGCGCGAAAATTACGGTGCAGGCGACCTACGATGACAACGCCAAGAACCACGAAACGCCGACCAGCGACGCCACCGCTGCCGTCGCCGATAACAGCACGCCGAATCCGTCGCCCACCCCGCAACCCAACCACGCGGGCAAAGTGAGCATCAGCGGCGAGGCGAAAGTCGGCAGCGAGCTGAAAGCGACTGTCACCGACGAAGATGGCGTACCGACGACGGGTGTCAAATACCAGTGGTTTGCCGACGGCAAAGCGATTAGCGGCGCGACCAACAGCACCTTTACCCTCACCGCCGCGCAGAAGGGCGCAAAAATCACGGTGCAGGCGACTTACGACGACAACGCCAAGCATCATGAATCACCCATCAGCAGCGAAACACAGGCGGTCAGCGAAGACACCCCGCCACCGCCGAACGCGCCCGGCATTACCCTCTCCGGCTCAGGCGAGGTGACGGAAGGCGGCAAGGCGACTTATACGGTCAGCCTCGACCAGCGTGCGCTGCCGCAGGCAAATTCGGCGAGCGAGCTGTTGCACAACCTGCAAAATCAAAAGGGCATTCTCTTTGGCCAGCAGCGCGGGCTGGATGTGTCCTTCTCGCCGGAGAACAGCGACGGCAACCATTCCGACGTCTATGCGCTCTCCGGCCATTATCCGGGCATGATTGGCCTGGACATGATGGAGCCGCCGCGCCAGCGCAATCTGTCGGCGGAGGAAAACGGCAGGCGCATGGGGGAAGCGATGCGGAAAATCGACAGCATCGGCGGCATTCCCACCCTATCCGCCCACTGGAATATGCCCGGCGGCGAGACCGACCGCACCAAGATTGACCTGAAGCGCCTCTTGCCCGGCGGCGACCAGAACGCGGAGCTGAACGGCTGGCTCGATGCCATCGTCGAGACCGGCAAGCACGCGGTGCGCGACGACGGCACCAAGATTCCCTTCCTCTTCCGTCCGCTGCACGAGGCCAACGGCGACTGGATGTGGTGGAATTATGAGCGCAGCGGCGCCGAGACTTACAAGGAGCTGTTCCGCTACATCGTCAATTACCTGAAAGAACACGGGCTGGAAGGGCAGATGCTCACCACCTTCGCCCCCAACGGCGGCTTTGGCGGCGATGAAAGCCGCTACAAGCTGCTCTATCCGGGCGATGACGTGGTTGACGTACTCGGCATGGATTTTTACGACACCGACAACACCCGCCTCGCCAAGGATAAATGGGTGGGCGAGCTGGTACAGGATTTGGCGATGCTGTCGCGCATGGCGGCGGCGCGCGGCAAAATCGCGGCGCTGGCCGAATTTGGCCGCGAAGGCTACAAAATGCTCAAGCCGGACGGCAACACCGACCCCAACTGGTACACCGACGTGCTGGAAGCCATCAAGGCCGACCCGGATGCTTCCAAAATCGCCTATATGCACACCTGGGCGAATTTCGGCGGCAACCCGGTCTTCTCCGCCTTCACCCCGTGGCCGGGGCATGAAATGGCGGGCAATTTCAACGAATTCGTGCGGCAGCTGACGATGACGCGCAACGCCGACCGCGATGTCACCGTCGATGTCACCATCCAGCACGGCACCACCGACGACGGCGACGTGAAAACCACCACCCGCACCGTCACCATCCCCAAAGGGCAAAACAGCGCGACCTTCACCGTCGATGCCGTCGCCGATGGCAAAAAAGAAGGCGACGAGCATTACACCGTCAAAATCAGCCATGCCCAGGGCGGGCAAATTGAGGCGGGCAAAGACAGCGTCAGCACCACCATTCACGACGAAGGCGGCGCGGGCGCGGCCAACCACCCCGGCAGCGTCAGCATCAGCGGCGAGGCGACCGAAGACAGCTCGCTCACCGCGACCGTCTCCGACGAAGACGGCGTGCCGAACGGCGTCGCCTACCAGTGGCTGCGCGACGGCACGGCGATAGACGGCGCGCACGACAAAACCTACGTGCTGCGCGGCGATGACGTCGGCCACAAAATCAGCGTGCAGGCGCGCTACACCGACCATGCCGCGCACGACGAAGCGCCGACCAGCAGCGAAACCGGCACGGTTGCCAGCAAACCCGCCGCGCCGCCGCCCGCGAACCAGCCCGGCATCGTCAACATCCGTGGCGAGGCGAAAATCGGCAGCGAGCTCTCCGCCGAAGTCCGGGACGGCAACGGCTACGACGCCAACAGCGTCCAATACCAATGGCTGCGCGACGGCCAGCCGATTGCGGGCGCGACCCACGGCAACTACACCCTGCAAGCCGAAGACGCCGGCCACAAAATCTCCGTCCGCGCCGCCTACACCGACGGCGACAAATACCCGGAAAACCCGACCAGCGCCGCCACCGACATCCCCGCCGCGCAGCCGCCGTCCGGCAACAGCCTCACCGTCAGCGGCGAAGGCAAAGTCGGCACCGTGCTCACCACCGCCATTGCCGACGCCGACGGCGTGCCGAAAGCAGGCGTGCAATACCAGTGGTATGCCGACGGCAAGGCCATCGACGGCGCGACGCACGAGGTCTATCGCATCCGCCCGGAAGACAGCGGCAAACACATCAGCGTGCAGGCGCAATACACCGACAACGCGGGCAATGCCGATACCACCAACACCGCCGCCGTCGCGCAACCCGTTGCCGACAACCCGGCGACGCAGTCCGCGCTCGGTCACAAACTCTACGCCCACGCCGAATACGGCAAATACATAGACGCGCGCGACTTTGGCGTTGACCCGGCCAACGCCGACAACACCGCCGCGCTGAAAGCAGCACTCAAAGCGGCGGACGACGAAGGCGCGGCGCTCTACCTCGGCGTCGGCACGCTCAAACTGCACGAACAAATCCGCATTGGCACCGACGTGTACGACAAAAGCGGCAAACTGATTCAGGAAGGCTACGAAAACGTGCGCGCCATTTTCGGCGCGGGCATGGGCAAGACCAAACTCACCTTCGACTGGCAGCAGGAGGGCGTGTACGACCCGAAAACCAACGCCACCGACGCGCGCGCCCTCGCCGGGGTGCTGATAGACGGCGTCAACGGCAAAAGCGTCGCCGACCTCAGCGTCGAGTACCAGCACAAAACCGCCGAAGACTTCTACCGCAAGAGCAGCAGCTACTTCGGCAAAATCAACGGCATCGTCGTCAATGATGCCGACCACACCAAAATCGACACCGTGGAAGTGTCTGGTGCCAACCGTGCCGGGGTCTTCTTCACCTCGACCGAAACCAGCCGCAGCGGCGCGCGCGACCGCCTCATCCGCCACGAAATCAGCGAAGCCGATATGCCGCCCGCAGGCGACCACAACCAGCTCATCTACAGCAACCTGCACCACAACCGCGTGGCAGGCTCGCTCGTTGCCTACCAGCGCGACTTCAGTGCCGACAGCAACCACCTCGCCTGGAACGGCCACGAAGCCGACGGCGGCACCGGCTACGGCATCGCCGCGATGGCGGGCAGCTACAACTACGGCGTCACCTTCAGCCGCAACACCACCGACCACAACTACCGCAAAGGGCTGGACGTGCATGACGGCAACCACATCACCATCGAGAACAACATCGCCAGCGGCGACCGCCTCTACGGCATCGCCGTCTATAACCGCCAGTTCACGATGGACGACGTCACCATCCGCAACAACACCGTCAACGCCGACCCCACCTTCCGCCTCGACACCGACGACGGCGATGACATCGAAAACAGAACACCGGACTACCGCCTCTACAGCGGCATCCAGATACAAACCAACACCCAGCACGGCATTCAGGATTTACAAAGCAAAGGGCCGGGCAAATATGACATCAGCGGCAACACCGTCAACGGCCTCGACGTCTATCAGGATGCGATGCAGACCTACGGCATCGAATTTCGCAACCACGAACCGACGATGGACTACACGCTCACCATCCGCAACAACACCATTAGCGGCGAGAGCAGCAAATACCTCATCGGTGTTTTGAACGAAACCCGCCACAAAGACGGCAGCGTCGGCGAAGGCAGCGGCGACATCACCATCGAAGGCAACACGATGACCCTTGACCGCAGCGCGCGCTGGGCGGTGCCGGTGTACATCGAAGAAAAGGCGCACGACGGCACCCTGCGCGGCAGCGTCACCTACCGCAACAACCACCTCACCCTGAAAAGCGCGAGCGAAGGCAGCATCGAAGCCATCCAGATGGTTGGCAACGCGCAAAACTACGACATCGGCCACAACACCTTTGCGCTGCACGGCAGCATCGACAAATCCGTCATCAGCCTGCACGGCCAGGGCAAAAACACCAAACCGCAGCTCAACGTCCACGACAACGACTTCACCACCGACAGCAGCAGCCTCGGCAAAAACTGGGTAGAGATCAGCCACAAAAACGGGGCGGACGCCACCGTCAGCGCACATCACAACACCTTAAACGGCAAGGCGCTCGCCGACATCGGCGACCTCCCAACGCCGCCCGCGCCACAACCGCCCGCCGAAAACCACGAAGGCAGCGTCGCCATCAGCGGCGAGACCAAAGTCGGACAAACCCTCACCGCCGAAGTTAGCGATGATGACGGCGTGGACAGCAGCCAAATCAAATACCAATGGCAACGCGACGGCCAGCCGATAGACGGCGCGACCGCAAAAACCTACCAACTCACCGCCGCAGACCTCGGCAAGGAAATCCGCGTGCAAGCAACCTACGAAGACAAGGCCAAACACCACGAAACCCCGACCAGCGCGGCGACAGCCACCGTGCAGGACGCCAACAGCGCGGGCAACCACGCGCCGCATGAACTCAAACTCGGCTACGGCCAGGACGCCGACCGCTCGCTCTCCTACTGGGTCAAAGGCGGCCAAAGCGGCGACACCGTTGGCAAACTGAGCGCCAAAGACGCGGACGGCGACCCCCTCACTTGGCGCGTCAGCGACCCGCGCTTTGAAATCACCGACAGCGGCGCGCTCAAACTCAAAGACGGCGTCGCCCTCGATTACGCCAACGAAAAACGGGCAGTAATGACCGTCACCGCCACCGACAGCCACGGCGCCGCCACCAGCCGCGATTTCGCCGTACAAGTGCGCGACCCCGACACCCACAACCGCGGCGAAGACAACCACCCCGGCTACCTCGGCGTCTCCGGCGGCAACAAAGTCGGCGACACCCTGCAAGCCTGGTTCGACGACCAGGACGGCAAAGCGCAGGGCAGCGGCAACTACCAGTGGTACGCCAACGGCGAAGCCATCGCAGGCGCAACGGGCGACAGCTACACCCTGACTGCGGCGGAGGCGGGCAAAACCGTTCGCGTCGGCATCAGCTACCAGGACAACAAAGGCAACGCCGAACACCTCTACAGCGCGCCGACCGCCGCCATCAGCGACGACGCCCCGGTCGCCACCCTGCACGCCACCCGCAACAGCATCGCCGAAGGCGGCAGCATCACCTGCACCGTCAGCCTCGATCGCCCCGCCGAACGCGACATGACCTACACCATCCGCGCCTACCACGGCAGCACCAGCGACGGCGACTACAGCCTCAGCGCACAAACCGTCACCATCGCCAAAGGCCAAAGCAGCGCCAGCTTCACCGCCAGCGCCAACCGCGACGGCGCCTACGAAAACAGCGAAACCTTCGCCATCACCGCGACTGACGACACCGGCCACACCAGCCGCACCGACATCACCATCGCCAACACTGACGCCGCCGTCGTCCCCGACGCGCCGACCATCAGCCGCGCAGGCGACGGCGCGCGCATCACTCCGGCAGCAGGCGCGGACACCCTGCACCTCGGCTACCGCGACGCCAGCGGCATCCAGCACAACATCGACCTCAACAAAACCGCCGACGGCCAATGGCACAGCGCCGCCCGCGCGCTCGACTACGACGCCCAAACCGGCGCGGTCACACTCGCCCGCATCCAGCCGGGCAGCGACATCTTCGCCAGCAACGCCGCCCAAGGCGTCTATAACGACGAAGCCGCGCACCTGCTGCCGCAAACCGCGGACAGCGGCCCGCTCACCGCCTCGCTCCACGCCGCCAGCAACGAAGCCATCAGCGAAGGCGGCACGGCGAGCTACATCATCCGCCTGAACCGCCCCGCCGAACACGACACCGTCTTCAACCTCGAAATCCGCGGCAAAGACGCCGACGGAGGCGACCTCGTCACCGGCACCCAACAAGTGACCGTGCGCGCGGGCGAACGCTCCGCCGTCGCCACCGTACAAACACACGACGACAACACCGCCGAGCGCACCGAAACCTACAAAGCCATCCTCTACACCCACGACAGCAGCGTCACTGTGCCGGCGCACCGCGGCAGCCTCACCGGCGAAATCAGCGACAACGACGCCATCGCCCCGCCGACCGTCAGCGCCGACACCCTGCGCCCCGGTGGCGTCCTCGTCGCCCCCGGCAAAGGCGCGGACACCATCACCGTGCAATACCACGACCGCCAGTTCGGCGCCGTCAGCCTCAACGGCTGGAAAACCCCGGACGGCCAATGGCACATCGGCGAAACCAACCCGGACAAACGCAGCATCGCCGCCGAAATCGACCCCGACAGCGGCACCATCAGCCTGCCGCCGGACATCGTGGCGGACGGCAGCCGCGTCAGCGCCTGGCAAAGCGCAGGCGGCGTGCGCAGCGCGAGCGCCAGCCGCGACGTCCGCCACGACACCCACTGGCTGCCCGAACACAGCAGCGACAGCGACAGCGCCGCACAAGCTGTTGCCACCAACGACGGCAGTGGCGCCGGACGCAACACCCCGGTGCCGAACCACGCCGGCTGGAAACTCGCCTGGAGCGACACCTTCGACCACAGCATCGACGCTGCCGACAGCAATGGCAAAACCTGGACGCGCTACGGCTGGGGCTGGCAGGCGCCCGAATTTGGCGGCATGGGACGCTACCTGCAAAGCAACAGCTACACCGAAGACGGCGTCCTGCACATCCGCAGCCAATACGCCAACGGCGCCTGGAGCAGCGAAGGCGTCAGCAGCGGCGAAATGCACGCCGCCAGCGGCGGGCGCTGGGAAGTGCGCGCCAAATTCCCCAACGCCAAAGGCATCGGCTACGCCTTCCTCCTCTGGCCGGAAGGCGAGGGCAACTGGCCGCCGGAGGTGGACTTCGCCGAAGGCCGCGTGCGTGACCCCAAAATCGCCGCCACCTACCACTGGGGTACCGTGCAGGAGCACAAACAGGCACAAGAAACCTACCAGAACGCCGATCTGACCGACTGGCACACCTACGGCGCCATCCTCGACCCCGAAAAAAACACCCTCACCTACACCTTTGACGGCCAGCCCATCAAAACCCTGAGCGACCCGACCGCGCCCGTCAGCAACCAAAAATTCTGGCTCGGCATGCAAACCGGCGCACAAGACCCGCACGGCTCCTTTAGCGACCAAGAAAGCATCGACGACGCCGTCCCCGGCAAAGAAACCGCGGCAGCGTCGGACATCGAAATCGACTGGGTCGCGCACTACAGCCCGGCCAGCGGCAACCTCGAACACCACGCGCCCCAACAACAGCCTGCGCAAACTGCGGAAACCGCAGCAACCGTAGGGTGGGGCTCGCCCCACCACACCAGCGGGACAGCTGCCAACACCGCACACCCTGCGGAAGCGGAACAGCCCGCGCAAACTGCGGAAACCGCAGCAACCGTAGGGTGGGGCTCGCCCCACCACACCAGCGGGACAGCTGCCAACACCGCACACCCTGCGGAAGCGGAACAGCCCGCGCAAACTGCGGGAGAGGGTTGGAGTGAGGGCAGCCAACAACCCGCGCCAGCGACACCTGAAACCCAGGACGCGCAGCCCTACCATCTCGCTACCGCCGAAACCCCGCTGCACTACCCCGCTGCCGCATCAGCACACGATGACAGCGGCGCCCGCCACCACACCGCCCACGGCGCAGAAACCCTCAGCAGCGAGACAGGCATGGCGGACACCTTCGCCTACCTGCTGGATAGCGACGACGCCGCCAGCTGGCAACAGCCGGGCAAAATCAGCGACTACAACCCGGCAGAGGGCGACCGCATCGTGCTGGCAGGACGCGGCCTTGCCGACGCGCGGCTGGAAGTCAGCGCGGATGAACACGGCCAGCACCTCAACATCACCGACCGCGCCGGACACACCCGCAGCATCGACATCGCGGCGGCAGGCGGCAAACCGCTGACGGCGGCGGACATCCTCAGCCACGTGGAAATTCGCGACCCGCAACAATACGACCCGTCACACCACAGCACCCCGCAGCAGCCGCCACTACCGCAGGAGGACAACAGCCATATCCTCTAAAGGCTGTTTAAAATCTTGGAGAACCGCATTTTTCCGTATGCTTGTGTAGGAAACTGAA
>NZ_CALJAH010000138.1 GCF_938028185.1 uncultured Cardiobacterium sp.
TTTGTCCTATAGAGACAAGGTTGTCTAAAACAGCTCCTTTTTTGTCCCATACGCCGCAGTTTCATCTGTCGCGGGGTTCGGCGGGTGGTGTGTCAGGGAGGGATTTTATGGCAATCCTCACAAGGCATTGTACGATGCGACGCAACACGGTATTGAGGCTTTGGAGAATAAACGTGAGTCTGTAAAAAACATCGTGCGTGTCGCCAGTAACCCCACCCCCGTCCCCTCCCCCACAGGGGGCACTACTGTCCGGAATAAATTTTTAGATAAAATTCTTTTTAAAAACAGCATGATTTATACAATACCCTCCGTAGTAGCGCGCCGTATCACACCTCAAAAAGCTGCTTTTGAGCACTGTTTTGGGGTATTTGGCGCATTGCGCGCGGAGCTGCATGGTGATTATTTGCATGATTTATAAGAATTTTATCGACCAGAAATTATTCCGGACACTAGTGCCACAGGGGGAGGGGGGAATGGCTACCCACCCCGCCGCCCACGGGGAAAGAGACAGCCCGGCGGTCATTGTTGCACGTCGATATTGCCGCTGATGATGAGGCGGCGGGTCTCATTCGGCGGCAGGGTGACGCGCAGGTTGTCGAGGTAGGCCGGTTGGTAGTCGCCGCTGGCGTCAAGGCGCAGGTAGAGTTCGTCGCCGTGGCCGTGCAGGCGCCAGTGTAGTTGCCAGTGTGCGCCGTCTGCGGCGGTGCCGTTGTCGTCGTAGAGGGTGCCTTCGCTTTTTTCGTTGCCTTTGGCCGGGTAGAGGCGCAGGGTGCGTTCGCTATCGGCGGCGGGGCTGTCGGCGTGCATAAGCGCGCCTTCGGCGATGATGCTGCCCGCGCGCACGTAGAGTTGTAGGTATTCGAGTGGGGTTTGTACGTGCAGGGTTTGGCCGCCGCTGTGCCAGGTGCCGCGGTGGTAGTCGTACCAGCCGAGGGTGTTGTCCGGCAGGTAGGTGTCGCGGGCGCGCACGCCGGGGGCGGTAACGGGGCAAACGAGGAGTTCGCGTCCGATCATGTAATCATCTGTATCGGCGTAGGTGGTTTCGTCGTGTTCGTGGTCGAGGAAGGTAGGGCGGACGATGGCTTCGTCTTGGGTTGCCGCCTGCCACAGCAGGGTGTAGAGGTAGGGGATGAGGCGGTAACGCAGGCGGATGGCGTCGCGCACTGCGGCGGTGATGGATGGGTGCATCCACGGTTCGTTGACGGTGTGGTCGTCGTTCCAGGAGTGGATGGTAAAGCGCGGCAGGAGCAGCGCGCTTTGGATCCAGCGCAGGAAGAGTTCGGCGTCGGGTTTTGGCCCGGCGAAGCCGCCGATGTCGTGGCCGATGTGGTACATGCCGGAGAGGCTCATGCCGATGGCCATGCGGATGTTCCATTTGAGGGTGTGCCAACTGGTGCGGTTGTCGCCGCTCCAGGTCTGGACGTAGCGTTGCAGGCCGGGGCAGCCGCTGCGCGAGATGAGGTAGGGGCGTTCGTGCGGGTTGTGTTCGCGCTGCGCCCGCCAGGAGTTTTGCATCATGAGGAGCGGCATCAGCGGGCGGATGTGGCGGATGGCAATCGGCGAACCGAAGCCGTGGCAGCGCGCGTCGCTGTCCCAGATTTCGTATTCGTTGTTGTCGTTCCAGGTGGAAACGATACCGACGTCAAGTAGTTGTGCCTTGACGTTGTCGCGCCACCATTGTCCGGTTGCCGGGTTGGTGAAGTCGAGGTGCGAGCCTTCGGCGTCCCAGAACATGGAGGTTTCCGGCGCGCCGCTGTCGCTGTCTTGCACGAAGAGGTTTTTTGCGGCGGCTTCGCGGTAACGCGGGTGGTCGTGCAGCAGGCAGGGTTTGATGTTGGCGGCAAGACGTATGCCCGCGTCGCGGAAGGTTTGGGCGAGCGCTTTCGGATCGGGGATTTTGTCGTGGTTCCAGTGGAAGACGTAGCGTTTGTTGCCGATGGTGGTGTAGCCGGAGGAGAGCTGGAAGCTGTCGCAGGGGATGGCGTGTTCGCGGCAGAGCGCGATGAATTGTTGCAGTTGGTGTTGGGCGTCGGGGGCGTCGGTGTAGCTCATGGTGGAGCCGGAGTAGCCGAGGCTCCATTTGGGCGGGAAGGTGTTTTTGCCGGTGAGGTGGAGGAAGCGTTTGGTGATGGCGGCAATGCTGGCGCCGTGGATGAGGTAGTAGTCGAGGTCGCCGCCCTCGGCGCGGTAGCTGCGGTAGCGCGGGTGATAGTTGTCCAGCTCGCAGCCCATGTCGAAGCGGCTGGTGTTGAGGTTGTCGTAAAAGATGCCGTAGTGCGCGCCCGCTGCGGTGCGCACTTGGTAAAACGGCCAGTGTTTGTAAAGCGGGTCGGTGCTTTCGGCGTTGTAGCCCATCGCGTCGAGGCTGCGCATTTCGTATTTTTTGCCGCCGCGTTCAACCGTGCCCGCTTTTTCGCCGAGGCCGTAATAGCGGTCGCGGTCGTCGTGCGTCATGTAGTGGGCGATGTCATCGCGGCGGCGGCCGAGTTCGTAGGCGCCGGTCGGGCGGTCGGCGGCAAGCGGCTGCCATTCGCCGTTTTCCTGTGCTTCCCAGATGAGTTGCAGCGGGCGGCGGATGTGCAGGCGCAGGCGGCTGCCGCTGACGGTGATGCCGTCAGCGTTTTCGACAAGCGCAAACGGCGGGCAGCTGAAGCCTTCGCGGCTGGCACGCGGGCGTCCGGTTTCGCCGTTGGGGGCGGCTGGCGGCGAGATGAGCCAGGTTCGGTCCAGCGCTGTCTCGCCGTTTTTTTGTAGCCAGACGCGCCAGATGTCGTCTTCCAGCACGATGACGTGCAGCAGGTGGCGGTCTTCGATGCGTAGGGTGATGCCGTCGGCGTTTTTCTGCGCGAGCGTCCAGTGTTTGAGTGTTTGCATGGCCTAGCCTCCGTAGCTCATCAGTAATTGCGGCAGCAGCAGCGAGATTTGCGGGATGAAGGTGACGAGCAGCAGGGTAATAATCATCGCGATGTACATCGGCAGCATGTAGGGGATGACTTGCGCCAGCCGCACTTTGCCGACCGAGCAGCCGACGAAGAGGCAACTGCCGACCGGCGGGGTGACGATGCCCATGCAGAGGTTGAAGGTCATCATCACGCCGAAATGCACCGGGTCAACGCCGAGCGACTGCGCAATCGGCAGGAAAATCGGGGTGAAGATGAGGATGGCGGGCGTCATGTCCATGAAGAAGCCGACGATGAGCAGGATGAGGTTAATCGCCAGCAGGATGACGATTTTATTTTCAGAGAGCGCGAGGATGGCGTCTTCGATGACAATCGGAATATCGGCATTGGCCATCGCCCAGCTCATGCCGGAGGAGCAGCCGATAAGCAGCATGACGATGGCGTTGGTCACCATCGAATCGAGGAAGATTTTCGGCAGGTCTTTCAGCTTGATTTCGCGGTAAACGACGACGGCGAGGAAGAGCGCGTAAACCACCGCAATCGCCGAGCCTTCGGTGGCGGTGAAGGTGCCTTTGACGATACCGCCGATGACGATAACAATCAGCGACAGCGGCAGAATCGCCTGCAAAAACGCGCCGACGGCGACGTTCAGCGGCACGCGCTCGTTCACCGGCAATTTCTTGCGGTAAGCGATGATACCGGCGACGACCATGATGCCCAGCCCCATCAGGATGCCGGGCAAATATCCGGCGAGGAACAGCGCCGCGACCGAAGTACCGCCGGAAATGGTGGAATACACAATGAAAGTATTGCTCGGCGGAATCAGCAGCCCGGTCGGGCAGGAAGCGATATTGACCGCCGCCGCATAGCCGGGGTCATAACCCGCCTTGCGCTGCATCTCGCCCATCGTGCCGCCGACCGCCGCCGCAGCCGCGACCGCCGAGCCGGAAATCGAGCCAAACAGCATATTGGCGATGACGTTGCAGTGCGCCAGCGCGCCCGGCAGCCGTCCCGCCAGCACCAGCGCCAGATTGATGAGGCGCATCGCAATGCCGCCCCGGTTCATGATATTCCCGGCGAGGATAAAAAACGGCAGCGCCAGCAGGGCGAAACTGTCCAGCGCGGTAATCATCTTCTGCGCGGTGACGAACATCGCATTGTCAAACGGCAGCGACAACAGCACCGTCGCAATCGTGGCGAGGCCGATAGACACCGACACCGGCACACTCAAAAACATCAACAAGAAAAAAACGCCAAAAAGGACAAGGACGCTCAGCAGTTCAATCGACATGGCTCAACCCTCCTGCTTTAATTCATCAACAACCGCCACCAGCGAGAAAAACACCAGCAGCGCCCCTGCAAGCGGTACGACCAGATAGACATAGCCCATCGGCACCTGCAACGCGGGCGTTACCTGCGCGTTGGCAAACGTCTTGGCGGTGAGCAGGCAGCCGCCATAAATCATCACCAGCGTGGCGAACAACATGATGCAGCACTCAATGACCAGATTCAGCGCGCGCTTCGCGCCGCCCTTGAGCTTGATGGCGAGCAAATCAATCGCCAGATGCTGCTTCAGCGCCGACGCCTGCGCCGCGCCGAGCAAACCAACCCACATAAAAATAAAACGCGCCAGCTCGTCAGTCACCGTACTCGGCGTGCTGGTGACATAGCGCGACGCCACCTGCCACACCACACAGGCGACCAGTGCAAACG
>NZ_CALJAH010000139.1 GCF_938028185.1 uncultured Cardiobacterium sp.
CCCTCCCCGACCCTCCCCCGCTGCGGGCTTCGCCCTGCAGGGGAGGGGGATTTTAAACAGGTTCTCAGACAAGGCGCGTCGCCAAAGACAGTACGCGGGTGCCCAGTCAGGCGCCGCAACACCATATAAGGCTTTCGGTGAACGGCTATATAAACGCCACGGATAACCAAAGCCTCACCCCGAACGCGGGCAGACGGAGTACCCTGTTGCCAACCCAACCTGCCCGGAGCGCCCATGCCACACCACCAACCCCCGAAAGTCCTGCTCGTTCACGGCCTCTTTATGCGCGCCACCATGCTGCGGCCGATGATGGCGCAACTGCGACGGCGCGGTTATCAGTGTCTCGCCCTGACCTACCCGACGCGCAACCAGACCCTGCATGACAGCGTCGCGCAACACCTGCCGCAAATTCAGGATTTTGCGGGCGATGCGTCGCTGTTTGCCATCGGCCACAGTCTCGGCGGACTGTATCTGCGCCATTTGCACCAACAATGGCCGCAGGGGCTGGCGCGCGGTCGCGTTGTTACCCTTGGCACGCCGCATCTGGGTAGCAAGGTCGGGCGTTATTTTTATGAACGCCCGTGGCGGCGGCGCATCCTCGGCCATTGTTGGCAACAGGGGCTGGACGGCAACGCGCCCGCGTGGGACGCCGCCATTCCGCTACTCAGCATTGCCGGGACGAAAGCGATCGGCGTCGGCAGCGCGCTCGGCATCTTTGCCGCCGACGAGCCGAACGATGGCACGGTTGCCGTTAGCGAGACGGAACTGCCGCAGGCCGCCGCTTTTTACCGCCTGCACACCTCACACAGCGCGCTGCAATTTGACCGCACAGCGGCGGCGCTCGCCGACCGCTGGTTTCACGGCGAGGCGCCTGAAACGGAAACCATCGTGCAATCAGCGGATTAAAAAATTTTTTACCGCCATCCTTGAAAGCGCTGCGCCCCAACCCTATCTAGGGCGTTGTGTGATTGAACACCCCCGCCCCGGCGGGATTTTCAATGTCCTTTTTCATTAACCATTCAGGAGCTCATTCATGAATCTTCGTCCCCTGCACGATCGTGTGATCGTCAAACGTCAGGAAAAAGAAACCACCACCGCTGGCGGCATTGTCCTCGCCAGCAGCGCTGCCGAAAAGCCGTCCGAAGGCGTCGTTGTCGCCGTCGGCCCCGGCAAGGCCAACAAGAATGGCGATGTGCGCCCGCTGGAAGTCAAGGTCGGCGACCGCGTCCTGTTCGGCAAATTCACCGGTTCCGAGGTGAAAGTCGATGGCGAAGACTACGTCATCATGCGCGAAGAAGAAATTTTTGCCGTCATCCAATAATTTTCAATAATTCTTAAACATTCAGGAGTTTATATATGTCAGCCAAAGAAGTCCGCTTCGGTGAAGCCGCCCGCAAAGAAATGCTCAAGGGCGTAAACATCCTCGCCAACGCCGTCAAAGTCACCCTCGGCCCGAAAGGCCGCAACGTCATCCTCGAAAAATCCTTCGGCGCGCCGACCATCACCAAAGACGGCGTTTCCGTCGCCAAGGAAATCGAGCTGGAAGACAAGTTCCAGAACATGGGCGCGCAAATGGTGAAAGAAGTCGCCTCCAAGACCAATGACGTCGCCGGCGACGGCACCACCACCGCTACCGTCCTCGCGCAAGCTATCGTCAGCGAAGGCCTGAAAGCCGTTGCCGCCGGCATGAACCCGATGGACGTCAAGCGCGGTATCGACAAGGCAGTTAGCGAAGCCGTCAAAGCGCTGCACGCCATGTCCAAACCGTGCGAAACCCACAAGGAAATTGCGCAAGTCGGCACCATCTCTGCCAACTCCGACAGCACCGTCGGCGACAAAATCGCTGAAGCGATGGAAAAAGTCGGCAAAGAAGGCGTCATCACCGTCGAAGAAGGCCAAGGCCTTGAAGACTCGCTCGAAGTGGTCGAAGGGATGCAGTTTGACCGTGGCTACCTCTCGCCCTACTTCATCAACAACGCGCAAAATCAAAACGTTGAGCTGGATGCGCCCTACATCCTGCTGCACGACAAGAAAATCTCCAACATCCGCGACCTGCTGCCGATTCTCGAAGGCGTCGCCAAATCCGGCAAACCGCTGCTGATTGTCGCTGAAGACGTCGAAGGCGAAGCGCTTGCGACGCTGGTCATCAACAGTATGCGCGGCATCGTCAAGGTCGCTGCCGTCAAGGCACCGGGCTTCGGCGACCGTCGCAAGGCGATGCTGGAAGACATCGCCATTCTCACCAACGGCCAGGTGATTTCTGAAGAGCTGGGCATGACCTTGGAAAGCTCCGACATGACCGTCCTCGGCACCGCCAAGCGCGTGGTTGTCGGCAAGGAAAACACCACCATCATCGGCGGCAGCGGCGACCCGGCGAAAATCGAAGCCCGCGTGGCCAGCATCCGCGCGCAAATCGAAGAATCCACCTCCGATTACGACCGCGAAAAACTGCAAGAGCGCGTCGCCAAACTGGCAGGCGGCGTTGCCGTCATCAAGGTTGGCGCTGCAACCGAAGTGGAAATGAAAGAGAAAAAAGACCGCGTGGAAGACGCGCTGCACGCCACCCGCGCTGCCGTTGAAGAAGGCATCGTCCCGGGCGGCGGCGTCGCCCTCATCCGTGCGGTCAAGGCGATTGAAAGCCTCAAGGGCGAAAACTACGACCAGCAGGTTGGTATTGACCTCGCCCGCCGCGCGATGGAATACCCGCTGCGCACCATCGTCGCCAACGCAGGCGTTGAGCCCGCCGTTGTTGTTGACCGCGTCAAGGCCGGCAAGGACAACGAAGGCTACAACGCCACCAGCGGCGAATACGTCGATATGCTCGCCGCCGGTATCATTGACCCGACCAAAGTGACCCGCTTTGCCCTGCAAAACGCGGCCTCCATCGCCGGGCTGATGATTACCACCGAAGCGATGGTTGCGGAAATTCCGAAGAAGGAAGAAGCCGCACCGGGTGGAATGGACGGCATGGGGGGCATGGGCGGCATGGGCATGATGTAAGCCCGCGCCCGTCGCATCCTGCAAAACGAAACCGGATTCCTCACGGAATCCGGTTTTTTTATGGGCGGCAAATGCTGCGGAAAGTCATGCAGGCCGGGCGGAAATGGCCGATAATTGCCGCGGCGAGGCAGTTTGCCTTGTCGTAATGTTTCAGAAAAGGATTGTATATATGAACAGATTATCCATCAAACCCAACCTGCTGGCGCTCGCATTGTTGCCGCTTCTGCTCGCGGCCTGTGGTGGCAGTGATGACAACAACGACAACCACAATGGCACTCCGGATAACAAGGCGGCCGATCCGCTCCCGGATCCGTCCACTCGTGCCAAACAGCGCAACACCGCGCCCAATGTGGGCGTAAACCCGCCCGGCGAGGAAGAAAAAGCGGCTTTTGAAGCAAGCAAGGTGTCGCTCGTCCCTCACAATGCGCTGAATGGCAACGCACCGGCGCCGTTTGTCATCAAGACGGAAGACGGCACCCCGACACGCGGTTTTGACGGCGAGAACGCGCAACGCGATTTCCGCAAATTTACGCCCGGTTTCTCCGAACAGCATGGCAAGCTGGAACTGGTCAAAAAGGAAGAGAACGGCAATAACGGCAACGCCACCCCCGCCCCGAATCCCGCGCCCAGCCCCAATCCCGGCGAGAAGGAAGACGACAGCGCCATCACCTTCCGCAGTTACCAGGGTTTCCGTGGCGGTGTCGTCGTCGGCTATCACGACAAGAGTCGCAATGTGGCAAGCAGCGACCTTTATGGCGTCAATACCACCGTTGAGCAGATTCCGGCCAGCGGCAAGGCCACCTACAACGGCGTCGCCTTTGACCGTACCGAACGCGGCACCCTCGTTTATAACGTCAATTTTGACAGCAAGCAGGGCGACGGGCGCATTGAGGGCATCAAGCGCTTTGGCATGATTACCCTGAATCCCGCCAACCTCAGCGACATCGGCGGCGGTGTCGGCATCACCGGCAACGCCCGCAACCTGTATAACCAGCCGTTACGCTATCAGGCGGAGTTTTATGGCAACGCTGCCGAGGAAATGGCCGGGCAGGTGGTCAATACTGCCAACCAGGATGTGGTTGGCTTCCACGGCACCCGCGGCGAGATTATCCATTAGACCTCTTTCCAAACCATGCAAAGGCATACGTTTTTTGGAATTTGTATCCCTGCCCCCACCCCGGCCCTCCCCCACGGGGG
>NZ_CALJAH010000140.1 GCF_938028185.1 uncultured Cardiobacterium sp.
CTGATGCAGTCCGAAGTCGATACCACCGCGACCGCGCGCTCGGTCACGTCCAATAGCTCATGCAGCGAGCGGGCACGCAGGAACACGCCCATTTGCACATAGAAGACGCGGCGGTTGTAGCGCATCATCTCCTCATGCACCTCCAACGCCTGCTCGGTGGCGTATTTGGCACGGCGGGAAGCACCGTCCTGCGACAGGTTGAGGATGGTGTCGATCTCCAGCTGCATCTGGTGCGCCGACTGCGGAATAACCGTCCAGGTCATCATCGCCCCGGTCGGCAACTGCTCGAAGAGCGAGGCGGAAATCAACTTGCCGTCGATGTCGTCTTCCTGCATGCCGAGCGTGGTCGCACCGTCGCGCGGCGGATGATCCACACTGCCGATGGTGAGGTAGCGCAACCAGGTGTCATCACCAAACTGCCAGATACCGCGCTCCAGCGGCTCGTTGCTTTCGTGGTAGAGCGGCGCGTAATGAAAGACTTCCTGCGCCAGATCGAACGAGGCCATCTTGCGCCGCTCCTGCAAATCGTCTGCGGTAACGCGCTCATGGCCAAAATATGGCGCGAGCCAGTTAACAAACTCATGCGGTTTGAGCGGTCGCAGGGAAATCCCTGCCGAGGTCAGCGCATTGACGAAGGCGCTCAGGTCATGTTTGGTTTGTGCCGCCGGGCTGCGCTTGTTCTTCTTCCAGTATTTTTTCGGGCGTTTGCTGTAGATGCAGAGCCAGACCGCCTGATCGGCGACGCGCCAGCCCTGGGTCTCGCCCCGGATGCGCGTGTCCGGGAAGACGCCCTTTTCGTGAGTCATCATCTTCAGGTGTTTGCGCATCACCCGGGCAATATCGCGGCTGAGTGGGTCATGGGTCAGACCGTTTTCGGCAATGGCGGCCTCAAAATCGTCGGCAACACCATCGGCCTCGACGGCGCGGGCAAAGACCTGCACCACATAGGGGAACTCCGCCGTATCGCCGTCAACCGGCAGACTGTCAAGGGCGCGGGTCAGCCCCTCATTGAACTTGGCCAGCGCATCTTCGCTGCGTGCACACATATAGCGCGCCTGCACTCGCCAGATTTTGGCGACATTGACGCCGTCGTTGAAAACATAGGCCTCTTCATCGTCGAGGTAGTCACAGACCGGCACATAATCGACGAAGGACGGATCGCTTTTGAACAGGGCACGGTACTGCAACGGCGTCAGCGGTGGCGGTCCGGAGAGTGGCCATTCACCGCTGGCACGCATGAGGAAGTTGACGAAAGGGTTGACCCTGAAGCGCGGTTGTACCGACCCTGGTTCCGCCGACTCGGTGCCAGCGGGTGTGCCTTCCTGTCCCGTCCCGCGCTTGCCCCGGTTCCAGAGGTAATCAATCAGCCGCATGGTACCCCTCCTGCTCCAGTGCGAAATGGTCGCGCTCGTAGAGGTGGAACATCGTGAAATACCCCGGCACCGGCAACTCGCCGTCGGAAATGTGCGGGAAGACGTAGGCTACAATCTCCGGGTTGGGGACCTTGCGGAAATCGCGCCGGAGCTCGTTGACGTGGGCGAGCGAATAGGAACTATTCGGCGCGTAGCCCTCCGTCAGCGGCATGCCGAGATAGTCGGCTTGCACGCCGTTGCCAAAATAGGCGCTGACCCGGCTTTTCTGACCGCTGATCAGCTCGGCGGTGGTTGGCCCGGCATCGGGCAACAGTTTGTCGGAAGACGGCTGGGTCACCGAGCAGGCGGCAAGGCTCGCGGCAAAGAGTGCCAGCAGGGACATGCGGAAAAATGGGGTCATGAGGGTTCCTCCTTAGTCATAGCGCCGCTGCACTTTCGGGTCGCGGTAGTAATTGACCTTGCGCGCTTTCGCGTCGTAGTCGATGGGGATCATCTTGTCGAGCATGATTTGCACCGGTTTGCCCTGCTCCACATAGACCACGTCAAAGGTGTCGGCGGTGCGCTCGCGCACGTACTGGGCAAACTCGGCAGCCGAGCCAGAGACGCCACGGCCAAAAACGAATTTCCACACGTCTCCGCTGAGTGCTGCGCTGTAGTTGCCGTCACTGTTCTGTTTGTAGTTGACCTGCCCCTGCGACAGCGCTTCGGCAGCAGCTTCGATAAAGGCGGCGGTACCGCGCGAGCGCAGGTAGCTGTCGGCGTTGTTGATGTAACGCCCATGGATGCAGGGTTTGCCCCATGGATCACTGAGATAGCCGAGAACGTCGCCGCTGCTTGAACCTTCGCCGGAGGCTTTGCCCTGGGTGACGATGCGGCCGTCGATGAAGATGAAGGTGAGCGAGTCAATGTAGCCGCGCACGCATTGCTGGTCGCGGATGCCGGTGGCATAGCCGCTGGCAATCATCTTGGCGACACCGGGAATCTGGTGGCCGTTGGCGGCGAGGTTGGCACCGCCGATTTCTACTTTGAAAAAGAAGGGGTCTTCCACCTTGCCGCCCCGGTTGGGCAGCGGCACGCGGCCGATAATCGGCGTCACCAGCATGGCATTGGACAGGATGGAATTTGGGGGGAGTGTGTACACCGGGAAGACGGTCTCCCACTGTTCCTGACGGCGTTGCGCACCGGGCTGCGGCAGGTAATTGCGCGGGATATTGGGGTCGCGTCCGGGAACGCTGCCGGTGAGCGAGCGGATACCGTTTTGCAGGCTGTCGAGAATGTCGCCGGAACCGCTATCGGCAGCAGCGCTGACGGGGGCGCGCGGAATACGCGACAAGCTGCTGAGGCTGTGACCGTCGCCCATACCCTGATAGGGCAAGGTGATGGAGCCGCTGCCATAAACATCCGGCAGCGGTGGTTTTGCCGCTTTACCCGATTTCAGGGCATCAATTTCATCCGGCGTACCTGTAGTAGACGCCGTATGAGCGGCTTGCGCTTCCGCCAGTTTTTGCTCCAGATCGGCAATGCGCGCCTGGCTTGCTACCTGGTTTTCCGATTGTTGCTGTTGCAGGCTTTGCAGGGTCTCGTTGATTTTCTCCATGCGGGCATCGACTTCTTTCTGCACCGCTGCGCTGTGCTCCTCACCCGCCTTGCCCTGCGCCTCGCGCAGTTTGACCAGCTCCTTGGTGACATCTGTCAGCTTGCTGCTCAAATCATCCTGCTTACGTGCGGCCTGTTCCCGTTCACGCGCCAGCTGTTCTTCCAGATCCTTCTGCTTGCGCTGGGTGGCGAGAGTGATCGCCGCGTTTTGTTTGACCTCCTCGGCATAGGTCGGGTCATCGCCGCGCCGTCCCTGCTGGCGGGTGTCATTGAAGAAGCTGTCCTGCTCCTGCTGCGCCGTGGTCGAAGCGCCCTTGTCCCTCATCGTGAAATACACCGCCCCGCCGAGCATCAGCGCGACGACCAGTAGCA
>NZ_CALJAH010000141.1 GCF_938028185.1 uncultured Cardiobacterium sp.
TGAGTTCCCTCCCCCTGTGGGGGAGGGTTAGGGTGGGGGCAGCAGACAACAGCTCAGCAGGTTTGGAATTTTGTCGGGTTGCCGTGCAAGTTATGGTTTGGAAGGAGGTCTATTGTCGGCCATGAATGGCTGACCGGTAAACTTGTCGTCCGCTTGGTTTGTAGGTCGGGCATTTATAGCCATCCACCGAAAGTTTCATACCATACCGTATTTCCGTACGCCCGCGTATCACCTCCAGCGTTGCTCATTGTGTAGAACTTTGAGTGTATCGCTATATGCCCGACATTTTTTGGTGTCGGCCATGAATGGCCGACCTGCGAACTGTAAACCAAAGGCGTTATGGTGGGGCAAGCCCCACCCTACGCGCCCTGCCTCGCCCGCAAAAAACCGGCTCAATGAACCGCTTTTGTTTGCTACCCCTCCCCACGGGAGGGGTAGTTTGGCGGGCGGTTTATTCGGAGGAATAGGTCGCGCCGCCGATGCTGATGTTCTTGTCGTCCGCCCAGAAGAAGAACAACTGGCGCGCCGTCGTGCCGTCTGGCTGCGTCATCTCGATGGTGTAGCCGTCCAGTTTGTAGCGGCCACGGTCGTTGCTGCTGCTCGCGCCGTGGCTGATGGCACCATGACCAATGCCTTCGCTGTTGATTTGGCCGAGGCCGTTGCTATTGGCATGGGTGCTGCCGTAGTCGTTGCTGTCAAAGGTGCCGTCGGGCTTGAATTTGAGCGTTTTGAAGAGGGCGTAGCCGCCGTAGTAGCTGCCGCCGGAGGCGGAGTAGGTGTAGCTGCGGTTGAGTGTCTCGCCCGCTTTCGCGCCACGCACGGCGATGCCGGGCAGTTTTTTCCACGCGCCGTCTTTTTCGATTTCGTAGTCTTTGCCGTTTTTCCGCCATTTGTGCCAGAGTTTGGGTTCGTTTTTGCGCGAGGCGGCAACGTCCAGATCGGCAGGCGGCACGCGCAGGTTGTCGTATGCCCAGCCGTCTTTCAGCACCAGGCGCTGCTCTTTTTCAAAGGAGAATCCGACACCGTAGTCAGCGTTGTAGCCGTAAAACAGCAGCGCTTCGATGTCGTCTGCGGCAACGCCTTTGCCCGGCGCGGTTGTTCATTTGAAGCGTGCCGCTTCGGCAGCTTCAGCGTGCTGTTGTGCGGGCGAGGCGGTTTTGCTTGCACCTTGGTATTGGCAGATGTTGATGATGTTGTCGCCGATGTTCTGCCCGTAAATGCCGGTTTCGCCGTTCTTGCCACGGAAGAAAAAGGCGATTTCTTTGGGCTCGTCGTCGTAGTCGTAGTTGTAGAGGAAACGCTCGCTACTGATGTTGATGCGCCCGTCGCGCTCATATTGGAATTCGCCCGTGCTTTCACTGTTGCCACTGACGCGGTACTGGCCGTTGTCGTAAAGCGAGAGGGTGAATTTCATGCCGCCCTCTGTCTGCACCGCGCACTGGTAGTCGCCAAAGGCAAGGTCGCCGCCGGGGGTGAGACCGTCCATCTTGAAGGTCTGTATAAATTCTTTGCCGTCGTCTATGCCGCCCTTGACGGCTGATGTACCGCTGCTGCCCGTGCTGCTGGCGACGGTGGCGGCTCTGCTACTGCTACTGCTACTGGCGGTGGTGGTATCAGCGGTGCTGGCCGGGGCGGCGGTAGCACCGTCACCCTCGCCTTCCACATACAGCCCGGCGATGATGGCCTTCGCACCGTCCTGATAACGCTGGAGCAGCGTGGCATCTTCTTCGGAGAGAAGCTGGACGAGGCGCATCTTGCCGTCGCCAGCGGGGAAGGCGGTGAAGTTGATGTGCAGCGGCTTGCCCTGCACTTCCACGCGGTAAGTCATGTTGGCGAGGTCGCCCGCCTGCTCCGCCGTGCCGTGTTCCAGTACCTTGCCATACTGCCCGGCGAACTGCGGTGCGACTGCCGTCAGCCAGTCAGCGCTGCGCTTGCCGCCATCGGGCAGCGGCGTCAGCACGCTGAGCATAAAGACGCGGTCGCCGATGTCTTGCGGCTGGTAATGGGTCAGGTTTTTTCTTCGCGGCTCGTCCAGCCGGATGGCAAATCAAGGGCAAGGGCGGGGGCAAAAAGACCGCTGCAACAGGCGGCGAGAACAAGGGGGTTTGCGGGCATAAGAGGCTCCGGTTGGAAAATCGCCCTTCGTGGGAAGGGCTGAAGCGGGCGACGCAACACCGCGCGCGGCGCGGCGTAGTCTGGTTTATGATGCGCGCCCATTTTATCAGGAGAGATTGATGCCCCGTTGGTTGTTCGCCGTGCTGGTGCTGGCGGTTTTGCAGGTATTGTTGTGGGTATTTGCCCGTTCGTTGCGCTTCTTGTTGGGCGGCAAGCGCCGCCGTTGGCTGACCGCTGCGTTGTTTGTCGCTGGCGATGGCTTGACGCTTGCCGCGCTGTCCCGCCTCGTGCCGGGGCTGTTTATCGCGCAGGCGTGGTTGATTGCGCTGTTGTGGCTGTGGTTTTTGGCAGCGGCGGCGGGTTTTGTGCCGTATTGGTTGGGCAAACGCTTCGCCCCGCAGCGGGCGGCGACGGCGCTGCGCGTCTGGCTGCCCGCAGCATTCGCGGCGCTGTTTGCCTGGGGCTTTTTCAATGCGAACAGCACGGTGGTGCGCCATTACATGGTCGCGCTGGACAAGCCGATGGCGCAGCCGCTGCGCATCGGCGTCGCCAGCGATTTGCATCTCGACAGCGGCTTTTTCTTCGGCGCGCGCGAGCTTGACCGTCTCGCGGCGATTTTTGCGGCGGAGCAGGTGGACATCATCCTGCTGCCCGGCGATGTGATTAACGACCGCCCCGATGCGTTTTATGCGGAGGGAATGGCGGCGCATTTGCGCGCGTTGCAGGCGCCGCTCGGTGTTTTCGCCACCCTCGGCAATCACGAGTTTTACGGCGACGCAGCGGAAAACGCGCAGGCGTTGCGCAGCGCGGGGGTGCAGGTGCTGCGCGATGCGGTGGCGGTGGTCGCCGACCGCGTTGTCATCGCCGGGCGCGATGATGACACGCACGCCGACCGGCCGCCGCTTGCAGTATTGTTGCAACAAACGCGCCGCGATTTGCCGGTAGTGGTGCTGGATCACCGCCCGACGGAGATTAAGGAAAATGTGCAGACGCCGATGGATATACAGTTTTCCGGCCACACCCACAACGGCCAGGTTTTCCCCGCCAATTTCATCGTGCGCGCACTCTATCGCCTGCACTACGGCCACGAAGCAATTGATGGCAAAGAGATTTTTGTCTCGTCCGGTTATGGCTTTTGGGGGGTGCCACTGCGCCTCGGCTCGCGTTCGGAGGTGCTGATCGTTGATGTGACGGGACGCGCGGATTAAGCGCAAATTAAATCTTGTTATCCTGATTGTTGTATGTATAATACGCCCATCAGGATGATGAAATGGTACCGGGCTCGCAGGGACGCGAGCCTTTTTGTTATGTTTCAGTCAGTTTCGTAGTGTTTTTCGCTCAAGCCGCGTTTTGCCGAACGCGGCTTTGTTGTATGAATAGCACAGTCTGGGCGTGCTTGTTATAGCCATCCACCGAAAGTTTCAGACAAGGCGCGCCGCCGAAGGCAGTACGCATTTGTACGGCGAGGCGGCGCAACACAGTATGAGGCTTTCGGTGGATGGTTATAAATGTTCAAAATGGAAACACCAGCGGTGTCAGTAGCAGCACCAGCGCGCTGTAGGTGAGGCTGACCGGGATGCCGGTGCGCAGGTAGTCGCGCATGGTGTAGCAGCCGGGGCTGTACACCATCAGGTGCGTCTGGTAGCCGAAGGGCAGGATGAAGCAGGCGCTGGCGCCGTAGGCGACTGCCATCACGAACGGTGTCGGGCTGGCGTGCATCGCCTGCGCGGTGGAGAGGGCGACCGGGATGGCAAGTGCGGCAGCGGCGTTGTTGGTGATGATTTCGGTGGTGACGAGGGTCATCAGATAGATACCGGCAAAGGCGGCCCAGGTGCCGCTGTCGTGAAAGAGGTGCTGCACGCAACTGCCGATGAGTCGCGCCGCGCCGCTGTTGTCCATTGCCTTGGCGATGGCAATGGCCGAGCCGATGATGGTGATGAGCTCGAAGGGAATGCGCTGTTTGAGCTCGCGCAGGCTGGTGTAGCCCGCGAGCAGGCAGGCACCGAGGAGGATGAGCAGCCCGTGCAGCAGCGGCAGAATGTTGAGTGTTTCGAGGAGGATGGCGAGAAGGAAACCGGCGATGGCGCGGTTGCCCTGGCGGTTGGTGAGGCGCGGCGGGGTGTGGCTTTCGCTGAGGATGTGGAACTGGTCGGGGTCTGCGCGGAAATTCTCGCCCACGGCGAGGATGAGGCTGTCGCCAACGTGGAGGATGGTGTGGCCGAGGTGGCCGGTCAAACGCTTGTTGCCGCGGCGGATGCCGACCACGCCCGCGTTGAAGCGGCCGCGGAAGTCGATTTCCTGCAAGGTGCGGTAAACCAGGTCGGATTCATGCGCGATGACCGCTTCGATGAGGTTGCTGGCGAGCAGGTCGCTCGCCTGTTCGCCGAGGATGTTCAGGCCGCGGATGGCTTGCAGGCCGCCGATGTGGTCAATCGCGCCGCTGAAGACGAGTTGGTCGCCGGGGCGGATGCGTTCCTGCGGGGCAACCGGCGAGATGAGGTAGTTGTCGCGCCGGATTTCGACGAGGTAGAGGCCGTCCAGCCGCTTCAGCCCGCTTTCGGCGATGCTTTTCCCGGCGATGTCCGCCTCTGGCAATACTGCGGCGGTGATGAAGTAGGTGTTTTTCAGGTCCTGGCTGCTGTTGCGGTTCGTGGGCAGGGCGTGCATCCGCCAGTAGAGCACGGCGAGGCAGGCGAGGGCGACCGGGATGCCGACCGCGCTGAACTGGAACATTCGCAGCGGCGGCAGTCCGGCGCTTTCGACGAAGGAATTGACGACGAGGTTGGTGGAGGTGCCGATGAGGGTGGTGATGCCGCCCAAGATGGAGGCGTAGGAGAGCGGGATGAGCAGGCGCGACGGCGCGATTTTCTGCTGGCGGGTGAGGGTGACGAGGAAGGTGGAGACGACGGCGGTGTTGTTCATGAAGGCCGAGAGCAGCGTGCTGATGCCGGTGAGGCGGAGAAAGGCGCGCTTTTCGTCGCCGACGAGGATTTTGCCGGAGAGATGGTGCAACAGCGGCGAGCGCTCAATCACGGCGGAGACGAGCAACAGCACCACCAGCGTCGCCAGCGCCGGATTGGTAAAACTGGCGAGAAACGCCTCGGTGCTGACGAGGCCGCCAAGCATGAAGGCGGCGGCGAGGGTAAAAAAGGCAACAGCGGGATTGACGCGACCGCTGGCCAGCACGGCCAGCAGCAGCGGCAGGGTAAGCAGTACGAACCAGTCCACGGGATACTCCTCTCGTTTGGGGGAAAGCAATCTTAGCAGCGCCGCGCGACGGATGCCGGATTTTGCGGTAGATGGCATTCGCGCCGCAGACGGGATAAGCTGCGCCGTCTCCGCTTTTCATGTATTCAGGGAATGACCATGCGCCCGCAACAACAAACGTTTCAGCCGGATTTGGATGATGAAAATACGCTTGCCTGGCAAGACCCGATGCACTCGCTGGAGGCACAAGGTTGCGTGCTGACCCTGCTTGGTATTCCTTTTTATGCGGGGACGCTATTTCTGCTCTACCTTTTTATTGTGGGTGAGGGATTTATTATCTCTCTTGGCACTCTGATTTATGCTGCAGCAATTTATGGCTGCCATCAATGGCTGAAGCAGGGAAAAACGCAACCCTGTTTGGCAGCTGTTTGCGATGTGCAAGGACTGACTTTTTATGCTTCCGGCAACCGCATTTCGCAGCAATGGTATTGGGCAGATATTATTAAAATTAGCTACTTGCAAGGAGGTGGAAAACCGTATCTCGCCGTACAGGAAAAGGGTGGCAAGGTAACGACCATTTATCCGCAACGGCTTTTACCGGAAAACTTGCAGGAGATTGCACAAAAATCGGCACGATGGTTGCAGACAAACGATAACCATACTTTATCGAATTCTGCGGTAGCAGATACGGGAAAGATGCCAAATTATCCGTCTTCAACAATTCCTGCAGTAAAAAATAATGTATCTGGCCGCATAACGCCACATATCTGGTACCGCCGCAAAAATACTATCAGCGATGCCAATAATATGATTTTTATGGCGAGCGGTGCAGCCAGCATGACCCTCTCTTTACTGGTGCTTATTCTGCAATTTGGTAGTCCTTACGGATTCTGGGGTATTGTCGGCATCATCTTTTTTGGCTACGCTACTTTTGGGCTTGGTAAATTCACCTATGTCACCTATCGTGAGCGTTTTGCCGCCGGGCAAAATCCGCCCTGTGTTGCAGCAGATGAAGAAGGGCTTGTTATTTATAATATCAACGGGAAATTTACCTGTATTCCCTGGACAGAAATGCGCCGTATCCAATTCTTCCCTTATCATTATCTGTACAAAATGGAGTATCTGTTAATTACGGATAAAATTGGCAAGGAACGCATGATTACCAGTCAATTTTTGGGCGATTATGAGATGGGAGAATCGGTAGCAACCTATGCCAATGCAATATTGAACGGAGCGCCGATAATCTTGCCCGAAGAAAATGCTGTAATAGTGCCAACAGCCTTTGCCCGTTTTGTACTGGCCATGCACCTGATTTTGGCATTGTCATTTTTCTTGTGTTTGGCAGTTGTACATAGCGCCAATGCCGCTGGAATTATTGCATTACTTAATCTTCTCCTGTTTATAGTGGCGGCTGTCATGAGAAATTGGCAAAGCCGCTGCGATGATGAATGAATGTCATGCTGCCCGCAGTTTTTCGGGTATTTCGCGCATAAAAAAGCCGGGAATTTCCCCGGTTTTTTTGATGGCGGAAACCCGTTTACATACACCTTGAGCGCTCAGGTGTATGTAAACGGGGTTGGTTTTTGGCGGCGGTTACAGGCTTCAGTAACACACGTTATTGGTGCTGCCCATGCGAATCCAGTCGGCCTGGACGATGCCGTTCAGGGTAATGTCCGGCAGGCTTTCCTGTGTTTGCAGGTTGTAGCGCGACAGCACCGGTTTGTATTCTTTGCCGTACAGCACCAGTTTGCTGTCGCCGCTAATCCACATATCGGTCACGTCTTCGTCGTAGCCGAAATCGAGCTGGATGCGGTTTTCGAGGTCGTCGAAGGGGTGGATGCTCAGGTGGCGGTCGCCGCCGACGACAAGGTAGCGGTCAAGCCAGCCGGTGCGGAATTTGCGCGGTCGGTAGCCGAGCTGGAGCCGCTTCGGTTCGTCGCTCACGTCCGGTTCGTAAATCAGGATGTTGCCGCCGAGGTCGCCGAAGATGACGTGCCTCATGCCGTTGTCAATGAAGGGCTCAAGCAGCCGCTCGTTCAGGTGTTTGCTGTCGTAGAGCGGCCCGGTTTTGATGACTTTGCCGGTGTCGGCGAAGTAGATGATGCCTTCGTCGGCGTAGTAGGTAGTGAAGGCGATGAGGCGGTCTTCAAAGCTCGGCGCGCCGCTGCCAAGGCCGCGTGTTTCGCCGATGTCGATGGTTTGCCAGCCTTTTTCCGGCGCGCTGTAGCTGTACTGGTAGATGAGCGGGGTGTTTTCTTGCAGTACCCAGAAGGTTTGGCTGTAAACGCTGAAGATGGTGTTGAAGCGGGTGTAGAGGTTCTGGAAGGTTTTTTCGAGGATCTGCGCTTCGCCGGTGCGGTAGTCCACCATGCCGACGCGGTCTTCGAGGGTGATGGCCAGTTTGCTGCTTTCGGGGACGAAGGTGAGGCGGAAGGCGCGGCTAGGCAGCGGGATTTCCGTGATTTCGCGGGTTTCAAGGTTAATCAGGGTGACGGCGTAGCGGCGCTGGTCGCTGATGGCGAGCCAGGGTTTGTCGGTGCTGCTGGCGAGGGTGCGGATGGCAACCGGTGAGCGCAGGGTGTCCACCTGGCGTTCTTCTTCGAGGTCAACCACGGCGATGTTGCTCATGCCTTTGTCGGCGACGAAGACGTAGCGCGTCGGGTCGTAGAGGCTGACCGGGCTGGCGGCGGGCGCGGCGGCTTCTTGCGCCCACAGCGGGCGGGTGAGCGCGGCGGCACCGGTGGCGAGGAGGAATTGGCGCCGTTTCATGGTCGCGTTCCTTCGCTGTCGCCGTTCAGGCAGCGGGCGTAGGCAGTGAGCGCGTCGCCGTCGTGCAGCGCGCCCGCGCTTTTGGCAATCATTTGTCCGTCCAGATACCAGACGGAGAGCGGCAGGCCGACGCCGCCGAGGGTTTTCAGCAGGGTGTGGTCGCCGTGGTTGTCGCGCGGCAGCGCAGTGATGTGCAGTTCATCGTAGATTTTGCCGATTTGTTCGGGGTCGTCGCCGAGGTTCACGGTGATGATGTCCAGCGGCGCGCCGGGGTCTTGCGCGATGGCGTCAAGCAGCGGCAGTTCTTTGCGGCAGGGCGCGCACCATACCGCCCAGATGTTGAGCAGGGCGACGCGGTGTTTGCTCTCGCTTTTGCTGATGTCTTGCAGCGGCACCGGCGAGGTGGCCGGGGTAAAGCCTTCGGGCGGGGTGCAGTCGGCTGCTTGCGCAGCGCCGCCTAGGAGGGCGGCGAGCAGGAAGGGGATATGGTGGCGGCTCATGCGGCTTTTCCTTCGTCTTTGGCGATGGCTTTTTCGATGTCGCGCGCCAGTTTTTCGGCGCCGCTCTGGTAGTCAAAGGCGTCAATGAGTTCGCGTTTGGGCGAGAGCAGGTAAATCATGGTGCTGTGGTACACGGTGTAGCCGGGCGGCAGGTCGGGCGGCACTACTTTTTTGCCCTGGTGGCGGTAGCCGAAGGTGGCGTTGTAGCGCTTGGCGGTGGCTTCGATGTCGGCCATGTTGCCGGTCAGGCCGACGATGCGCTTGTCGAAGAAGCCGGTGTACTGGTTAAGGCGGGTCGGGTCGTCGCGCAGCGGGTCAATGCTGATGAAGACGGGCTGGATTTGCGCGGGGTCTTTGACGATTTTCAGCATTTGTCCAAATTCGTAGAGGGTGGTCGGGCAGACGTCCGGGCAGGAGGTGAAGCCGAAGGCGACCAGCAGGTATTTGTCCTTGAAGGGCGCGTCGCCATCGGTGGCGGTCTTGCCGTCCGGGCCGACCAGCGCGAGGTGATAGCCTTCCGGCTGCGGGATGGGGGCGTAACTGGCAGGTGCGTCAGCGGGTTTTTCCGCAGGCTTGGCGGCGTCGGCGTTGTTGTCCGCTGCTTTGGCGACGTCGGTGGGGGCGACCGCTTCGGCGGGTTTCTCCGCCGGCTTGGCGTCTTCGGCAAAGGCGGCGGGGAGGGCGGCGAGCAGGGCGCTGGCAAGCAGGGTTTGCAGGGTGCGGGGCATGGCGGGTCTCCGGTTAAGATTCGTTGTCATTATATAGCGGCTTTTTCCGTTAATTTCTTGATTAAGGACAGGTCATGCGCCTTGTCGCCGGGCGGGTGTTTGCGTAGGATACGCGCCGCGTTTTGGCGCATTTCTTTCACTATTTTTTTGCGCTTTCTTTATGAAAAAATCCCTGCTCGCTGCCACCGCAGCCCTGCTTTCCGTCGCCGCTTTCGCCGGAACCCCGCTGAAAGACCTGAAAAGCGTTCCTGCCGAGGTCTTCCTGCCGGAAAAGGTCACGTTCGTTGAAGGCGAAGACGACGGCGACGGTGCCGTTGATGTGATCGTCGCGACCGACGCCAAGGTGGCCGACATCGTCAGCTTCCTGCAAGCCAAGGCAAAAGAGCAAGGCCTGCAAGCAGTTAGCGAAGAAGTCAATGAAGAAGACGCCAAGCTCGAATACAGCAAGGTAGGCGCGGACAACAACGGCGAATACAAAGTCGAGTACACCATCCTGACCGAAGATGGCAAACGCCATATCGAAGTGCTCTTCCTCGATTCGCGCAAATAAGCGCCAGTCATGCAAAAGCCCCGGTTCGCCGGGGCTTTTTTACATACACATTGAGCGCTCAGGTGTATGTATAGCGATACTCACAAAGTTCTGTACAAGGCGCGCCGCCGAAGACAGTA
>NZ_CALJAH010000142.1 GCF_938028185.1 uncultured Cardiobacterium sp.
TCGAATCCTTCAGCTACACCCCGCTGAAAGACGACGGCAGCAACCACTCCAACACACCGGAGCCGCATAAAGACAACCTGGAGCACACCACCCCGGCGCTGCAACACAGCGGCGGCGACGTGGCGCACCACGACGGCGCGCACGCGGCGGCATTGCACCACAGCGCGCCGCAGGCGTTGCACGAAGCGGGCACCGTTGCGCAGCATCATCACGGCAGCGACGGCCACGACGTACTGGTCAGCGACGGCATAGACACCGCCGCCTACAGCGGGCTGATGAACCTCGACGGCGCGGATTTGCTCAACTACCTCGGCGAGCACAGCAGCGAACTGCTTGCCGCCAGCAAAACCGCCAGCAGCCACGCGCTGCACGGTGGCGCGGGTGATGACACGCTCGTTGCCGGACACGGCGCGGCGTTGCTCGAAGGCGGCGCGGGGGCGGACACCTTCGCCTATCTGCTCGACAGCAACGACGCGGCGAGCTGGCAACAGCCGGGCAAAATCCTCGACTTCAACCCGCACGAAGGCGACCGCATCGTGCTGGCAGGCGACGAACACCTTGCCCATGCCAAACTGGAAGTCAGCGAAGACGCCAGCGGCCAACACCTGCACGTGACCGACGACGCCGGACATACGCGCAGCATCGACATTGCCAGCCAGGGCGGCAAGACCCTCAGCGCAGAGGATATCCTCTCGCACGTGGACATCGCCGCGCCGAAAGCCTACGAGCCTTCGGCGTACAGCGCCCCGCAAACCCACCACCTGCCGCAAGATGACAACACCCATCTCATCTGACGGCACCCCAGGAAGCTAAGAAAAGCGCCTGTCGCAGCGATGCGGCAGGCGCTTCACTGCAAACAACAAACAGGACAGTCACATGGCAACAATCACCCTCACCCTGAACGAACAAACCAGCGGCCAGTCGGTCGCGCGTTACAACCTTGATACCGGCGGCAGCGCGCTGCACATCCAGGCGCAAAACGGCGTCAACTACCAGTTCACCGATGACGCGACCGGCCTCGGCCCGCAGGGCGTCACCGCCACGAAGCAGGGCAGCGACCTCGTCGTCACCCTTGACGGCAGCGGCCCTGATCTCGTCATCGAAAACTACTTCGGTCAGGGCCAGGGCGCGCTGATTGGCGTCCAGGCCGACGGCAGCTTCACCAGTTACCCCGTTGCCGCCGCGCCGGAACACACCCTTGCCAGCGAAATCGTGACCGAGCAGGCACTTGGCTCCGATCAGGTACCCATCGCGCCGCTCGCCGTGCTGGGCGGTGTCGGCCTGATTGCGGGCGGCATCGCCCTTGCCAATGACAAGGACGGCAAATCGCACCCGGAACCCGCCCCCGCACCGGGCAACAACAATTCGGGCAACAACAACTCTGGTAACAGCAACACCCCGCATAGCCCGGAAGCGCCGCCGGTACCGACCCCGAACCAGCCGAGCAACCCGCCGCCGATGCCGAGTCCCTTGCCGCGACCGGACGTCACCCCGCCAAGTTCCAACCCCTCCAATCCCGGCCCGGCCGTTCCCGGCCCGAACCCGCCGGGGCCGTCACCCAGTCCGAGTCCCAGCCCCTCGCCGAACAACCCCAACCAGCCCAAGCCCGGCAGCGCGCCGATCGCCGCTGACGACAAAGAAAGCGCCTCGCCCGGCGAAACCGTCACCATTGACGTGCTGAAAAACGACTCCGACCCGGACGGCGTCACCAACATTGACGTCAACAGCGTCCGCCTGCTCGACGCCGCCGGACGCCCGGTCGCCACGCTGAAAGTTCCCGGTGAAGGCGAATGGAACGTCACCTTCAACGGCCACGTCACCTTCAAGCCGGAAGCGGGCTTTACCGGCAACCCGACCCCGGTGCAATACACCATCAGCGACGCCGAAGGCCACACCAGCAAACCGGCGAAAATCACCCTCACCTACGACCCGACGCAGCAACTGAACACCCCCGGCGCCGTCTTGCTCGAAGGCGAGGCAAAAATCGGCGGCACGCTGAAAGCCGTTGTCGCCGACAACGACGGCGTCCAGACCGGCACCGTCAAATACCAGTGGTTTGCCGAAGGCGACGCCATCCCCGGCGCGACCGGCGAAAGCTACACCGTCACCGCTGCTGACCGTGGCAAACACATCAGCGTGTACGTCAGCTACACCGACGGCAAAAACCATATGGAGACGCACAACGGCACCACCGGCATCATCGGCGACACCGTCACCCCCACCCCCATGCCGAACCCGACGCCGATGCCGCAGCCCAACCCCAACCCGGCGCCCAACCCGCTCAATCCGAGCCCACAAATGCCGGGACATCCGGGCATTCCCGACCCGAACCTGAAAGCCTACCAGCCGGTACTCTATGACGACACCGTGAAGGCGCACCGTGGCGGCAAAGTCACCATCAACGTCGTCGAAAACGACACCGACGCCCAGCGCGACATCGACCCGAACACCGTCCAGCTGCTGGACAAGGACGGCAAGGGCGTCACCCGCCTCGTCGTGGACAAACAGGGCGTGTGGACGGTGGGACGCGGCGGCAACGTCACCTTCACCCCGGACAAGGACTTTGACAAGGGCAACCCCGACCCGGTCGAATACGTCCTCTCCGACCGCAACGGCAACCCCAGCTACAACCGCGCCAAAATCACCATCGAATACCCCGATGCCGCCAACAACCAGGAAGGCAAAGTTGAGCTCGTCGGCGCGACCAAAGTCGGCCAGACCCTGATTGCGAACGTGGAAGACGCGGACGGCGTGCAGCCGGAAAACATCAAATACCAGTGGTTTGCCAACGGCGACGCCATCACCGGCGCCAACGGACGCAGCTATACCATCCAGCCGATAGACCGCGGCAAAACCCTCACCGTCCACGTCGAATACAAAGACGGCGCCGGCCACGACGAAGCCTTCTCCAGCCAGCCCAGCGCCCCCGTTGACGCCGCGCTGACACCGACGACGCCCACCCCGACCCCGCCGCCGACCACACCAAACAACCCGCCGAGCGGTAACGTCACCATCAGCGGCACCGCCAAAGTGGGCGAAA
>NZ_CALJAH010000143.1 GCF_938028185.1 uncultured Cardiobacterium sp.
GGGGTGGGCGGGGCGCGGCGCGGGGCGGTCGCGGACTTGGTAGTACTGGTCGAGGTGGTGCGCGTTGATGATGTGGGCGACGGCCTGGCAGGCGTGGCAGCAGTAGTGGTGGCCGTGGTCGTCGCTGATGTTGATGCCCGCCGGAATGGGCTGCTGGCAGTGGTAGCAGGCGCTCATGGGTTGGCAAGCGGGATGGTGGCGGGCGGGGACGGTTCGCCGCGTTTGGGATGCGGGTATTTGCCCTTGATTTTCCAGGTTTTGTCAGCGGGGGCGAGGCTGAGGTACCAGGTGGCGGTTGGCAGGGTTTGTTGGACGGCGGCGGGTAGCGGGTAGTGGTTCGGCGCGTCCGCCTGCAGGGTGTGCGTCTGGTCAAGGGCGGCTTTGCTCGCGTGTTGCAGGGTGAGGGTGAGTGGCTCGATGCTGGGCGGGTCGCGTTGTAGGGTGATGGCGCCGTCGGCAAGCGTCGCGGTGATGGTGGTGCGGCCTTCGTGGCGTTTTTGCGGCGACAGGCCGGTTTTGCTGTAGTCCTCCAGCACCGGTGCTTCTTTGCTGCTGACGGCGAGGTAGATGGTGTACATACTGCCGCAGACGGTGGCGAGCGGGATGAGGATGATGAGCAGCAGGATGTGGTTTTTGTACCAAGGGATGGGGTTCATTTGGTCGGACCGAGGAATTTGCTGGTTTGGCGGTGCGCGTCCGCAGGGTTGTCCTGCGGGGTGACGATGAAGTCGATGTTGGCGTTGTTGTCAGTAAGGGAGGCGCGCGGGATGTTGACGCGCAGTACGGTCTCGTAAACGGCGCCGGGCTCAACGCTGAAGCGGGTTTTGCCGTCGATTGCCGCGCCTTCTGCGCCTTCGATGCCGAGGGTGTATTGGCGCGGGTTTTCGGTTTTGTTGAGGATTTTGATGGTGTAGATGTTCTGGATGCGGCCACCGCTGATTTTGCGCGCGAGCACGTTGCGGTCGCGCAGGATGTTGACGTCCAAATCGCCTTTGCCCGCGATGGAGAGGATAAAGAGGCTGAAGGCGGCGATGAGTACCGCGCCATAGGCAAAGGTTTTCGGGCGCAGCAGTTTGGTTTTTTTGCCGGCGAGGCGGTTGGTCGAGGTGTAGCGGATGAGGCCGCGCGGCGCCTTGATTTGGTCCATCATGTTGTCGCAGGCGTCAATGCAGGCGGCGCAGGCGATACATTCCAGTTGCAGGCCGTCGCGGATGTCGATGCCGGTCGGGCAGACCTGCACGCACATGGTGCAATCGACGCAGAAACCGAGCGCGTCCGGGTTGTCGCGGTCCTGTTTCTTCAAGCGGCGGCGCGGTTCGCCACGATGCGGGTCGTAGGCGATGATGAGCGTGTCCTGGTCGAACATCGCCCCCTGAAAACGGGCGTAGGGGCAGACGTATTTGCAGAACTGCTCACGCACGATGCCCGCTTGCAGGTAGCAGAAGCTGCCGTAGAGCGCGACCCAGAGATAGGTGTCAATGCCCGCGTGCAGGGTGAAGAAATCGGGGATGAGTTGGCGGATGGGGACGAAGTAGCCAACGAAGCCGATGCCCGCGCTCAGGGCGACGGCGACCCACAGCGAATATTTCAGCACGCGCTTGCGCCCCTTCTCGCCACGCCACGGCTTGCGCGCGAGCTTGAGCTGTTCGGAGCGGTTGCCTTCGATTTTCTGCTCAATCCAGAGGAACACTTCGGTGTAAACGGTGTGCGGGCAGGCATAACCGCACCAGACGCGCCCCAGCAAGGCGGTGGCAAAAAAGAGCAGCAGCGCGAGACCGAGCAAGATGAAGGTCAGCAGGATGAAGTCCTGCGGCCAGATGTTGAGGCCGAAGATATAAAAGCGGCGGTGCGGCAGATCGAAAAAAATCGCCTGACGTCCATTCCATTGGAGGAAGGGCAGGAAATGGAAGATGCCGAGCAGCACCAACAGCGCGGTTTTGCGCAGGTTGGCGAAGCGTCCCTTGACCGGGCGCGGCCGGATTTTGACGTGCTTCTCGTAGAGCGTTTCGGGTTGCGATGGGGAGAGGGTTGCCATGATGATTCCTTGCAGCGCCGGGGTGCCGGATTTTGTTATGAATTATGGATTGCCGGGCGAGCCGGCGCGCGCAATTATAACGACAGACACGCGCGTTAATCTTGGAAGTTAAACGGATTTTTCCAAAATGGCCGATTGGAATAATTGCAAAGCCGCCACGGAGACAAAGATGGGCAGCGTGATTACATTAACGTCAGTTAATGACTATTTGCGGCAACTGCCCCGCACGCAGAAAAAACCGCGACAGCAGGCGATTTTCGTATTTTTACAACAAAAACAGCTTGCAAGCCGCAAAATGCCCTGATGCACCAAAAATGCCGCCGTTGTCGCACGCAAGGCGGACTGGCGGCGGCAATCTGCACGAAACAGAACATTACCTTTTATTTTTATAGACAATTTCCGCGTTGGCACCCGTAAAGCTAAGTTCATGACGTGAAGGTAAGCTTAGGATTAGCGCTCATTCTTTGGTCGAGAATGTTACCTCCACGACCTTGTGCAGGAGGCATTGCGAGGAAGGGGCATGATGCCTGAATGTGTGAGTTATTCCCCCCTGTTTCGGCAGGGGGATTTTTTTGCGTGCAAAAAACCTTTGCCCGTGCCGGGGCTTCCAGTACAATGCGCCGCCACACCGCCCGTAGCTCAGCTGGATAGAGCGTTGCCCTCCGGAGGCAAAGGTCAGGGGTTCAAATCCCTTCGGGCGGGCCATTTATTCCTGAAACCCCGTTATGCTTTGCATAACGGGGTTTTTATATGGGGAAGTGGTCGTCGCAAATCATATAGCCATCCACCGAAAGCCTCATACTGTGTTGCGCCGCTTCGCCGTACAACCGCGTACTGTCTTCAGCGGCGCGCCTTGTCTGAAACTTTCGGTGGATGGCCATAGTTTTGAAAAGCGGACAGGGAAGACTACCGCATGGACTGCAATTTTACGGACGCTGCCCGCTCACGAATGCCAGGCGTCCTGCGGTGACAGGGACGAATTTTCCATAACGGCGCAAAAAAAATCCCGCATCAGGCGGGATTTTTTGTGAGCGGCGGTCAGAACATGGAATGGCCGCTTTCGGTTTTTTCCGGCACGGGCTGGGTGACGTCCCAGTGCTCAACGATTTTGCCGTTGTCGTCGAGGCGGAAGATGTCAATCACCGCTTCGCCGCGCTCGTCCGGGGTGTTCTGGCTGTGGACGTGGACGACAACGAGGTCGCCTTCCGCCACGACGCGCTTGATGTCGGCGTGCGATTGCGGGTTTTGCTTGAGGAAGGGACCGAAGGAATCAATAAACGCCTTGCCGCCGTCGGCCACGCCCGGATTGTGCTGGATGTAGGGCTCGGCGACGTATTTTTCGACCGCCTCGTCCAGCTTGTGCTGGTTGAAGGCGAGTTCGTAGAAAGCGATGACGTTTTCCTTGTTGCGCGCGAGGTTGTCGCTGGCGGCAAATGCCAGCGGTGCGGCGGCGAAAAGCGAGGAGAGGAGAATTTTTTTCAAGTTTGTTCCTTTAGATTGCGGCTATGGTGAAAATTTTGTGCAGATGCGCCTTTTGCTCAGCATCGTCGGCGATGGCAACCGCAATATCGGCGCGGCTGATGTTCGCAGGTTTGTCGCCGTCCATGAGCAGCGTTTCATCGCCGAGGCGGTAGCGACCCATGCGCGGCAGGGCGGCGCTGTTTTCCGGCGAGAAGCACGCGGGCGGACAAATCATCGCCCAGTTGAGGCCGTCCGCCGCGAGCAGGTCGTGCAGCAGATCGCGTTCTGCCTTGCCGACGTCGAGGATTTCCTGCGGGAACTGCGGCGTATCAATCAGGCGCACGCCGGGGGCAACGTAGAGGTTGCCCGCGCCGCCGACCACCAGCAAATACGGCACGTCTGCGCTTTGGGCGGCGGCCAGAATGGCGGCGTAACCGCGGCGAAAATCGGCAATGAGGTTCGGATTCGTCCAGCCGCCATTGAAAGCGCTGATGACTGCATCAAAACCGGCGAGTCGCGCGGCAAAGTCGGCGTCATTAACGTCAGTGGCAACGGCAAGCACGTTCGACGCGCTGAATATATTGGCGGCGTTGCGGGCGAAGGCGGTGACGTCGTGGCCACGCATGGCAAGTTCACGCACGACGGCGTCGCCAACGAAGCCGCTTGCGCCAATTACGGCAATTTTCATGGGAAACTCCCTTTAGAGATTTGGAAAAATCAGACACTCGCTACGGTAAAGCGCTGATGCAGGTGTGCTTTTTGCGCGACATCATCAGCGATGGCAATGGCGAGGTCGGCGACGCTGATGCCTGCCGGGGCGTCGCCGTTCATCAGCGCGTCGTCCCCGCCGAGGCGGTATTTGCCGGTGCGGTCTTCGCTGTGGCCGCCGTCGGCGCCGAGGCAAATCGGCGGCGAGATGAACGCCCAGTTGGGGTCATTCCGGCCGCGCAGTTCAGTCAAAAGCTCACGCGCGGCGTTGGCACCGTCGTAGATTTCTTTGGGGAAATCCGGGGTGTCAATAACTTGCACGCCGGGGGCGATGTAGAGGCTGCCCGCACCGCCGACAATGAGCAGGTACGGCACGCCCGCACTTTTGGCGGCGGCGAGGATGGCGGCGTAGCCGTCGCGGAAATCGCGGCCAATGTTCGGATTGGTCCAGCCGGGGTTGAAGGCGCTAACGACGGCATCAAATCCGGCGAGCTGCTCGACAAAACCGGCGGCGGTGACATCGGCGGCGACGGCGCGCACGTTTGGCGCAGCGAAGACTTTACCGGTATTGCGGGCGAAGGCGGTGACGTCGTGACCGCGCGCGGCGAGCTCCTGGACGACGGCGTTGCCGACATAACCGGTAGCGCCGATAACTGCGAATTTCATGGGGTTCTCCTGGGGTTTGTGAAGGAGCGCTTATTGTATTCGCACCAACAAGCGGGGAGAATCGCCGTTTTCTGAAGTGATTGTGAAGGAGCGCTAAAAAATTACTATCGCGCCGGATACAAAAAAATCGGGGATTCACCTGGCTTGTCGCACCATACGCCTTCAATCAAATTCAGTACTTTCAATGCTTTAATGCTCCATTCCTATGCACAGACACGGCTTTCAATTTCCTACATCAGATTAGATGCGGTGATGGTAATAACGGCTGTCTCCCGGATTAATGCGATTTTCTCAGCATCCTCTTGCTCGGCAACACATTCTACCCGTTGATTAAAGTAGATTTTGAATACCTTGAATTAATACATTAAAACTTTGCGACATATTTCTCCGTTGCATCAATAGTGGAGCGATGGCACGCGAACCAGCAATTTCCTGATATTCTGGCACCAGCTTCTTTAATTCCTGTTTAGCATTGTTCAGCTTGTCTGGCTGGCGGAATTTCTTTCCCTGTTGTTGCGCGTGGAGGTTTCTGCCAAAAGCACGGCTAACCGCAGCCAGGTTGCCCAAATAAAATGTTTCCAACTCATGACAGGCAATGCGTACCAGCGTATTGGGTTTGCCTGCCAGGTGGCAAATGGACTGCAAATTTGCCTTGATGCGGTAACAACCGCCAGAATCCTGATCGCGCAAAACCACAAAGCGGATATTTTCCGTATGCTGCCAGCCACGCAACTTACGCCCCAATTGTTTTTCCAAATCCTGCTTGCCTTCAAAAACGACAAACTGCCATTCATGCCCTGCGGCAATTACTGGCAGAATCCCTTGCAGCATTTCTTTTGCCGATGGTTCTTCGAGAAAAAATACCAGCTTCATTACGGATTGGCTCCACCAAAAAAACCCTGCTTCCACAAATAGCCCATTTGGTCGCCTTCGCCGATAAAAGCGGCAATCTGCGAATCGTCGCGGGCGCGGTGAATGGTGGTATGTCCTTTTTCTTTGACCAGCCAAAAAACTTCATCCAATTGGGCAGCATTCAAAAAATCGGGGGAATGGCTGGAAACGAATACCTGTCCGCCGCGATCGGCATAGGCGCGAAATTCCTCTGCCAATTCCCACAGTAGCGTGGGATAAAGCTGGTTTTCCGGCTCTTCCACGCACAAGAGCGGGTGCGGATGCGGGTCATACAGCAAAATCAAATAGGCAAACATTTTAATGGTGCCATCGGAAACATAGCGGTCAATAAAAGGATCTTTGAAACTCTGGTCGCGGAAACCGAGCAACAAGCGGCCATCCGGCGACTGAATGGTTTCCACATCGCCAATACCAGGAACACGGTGCTTCATGGCGGTAACAATGCGCTGAAAGACTTTCGGCTCATTTTCATAAATATGCTGCGCTACCAATTGCAGATTTTCGCCTGATACCGACAAATGCTCATATTCTCCCGCAGCATCCTTGCTGCCGCGTGCCAGATTGATATGAAAGTCGGAAACATGCCAGTTTTCAATGAGTTGGCGGAAGGCACTAGCTGCCTTGAAACGGGAAAATTGCCCCAGCCCCTTGATGGCCAAAACATCCGGCTCGATTTCCTGATATTCGCGCGTCAGCTCTTCCTCTTCCTTGCTGAAATCTTCTTCATTGATGATAGCATAACCCTGACCATTTTCAAAATTGAGGAAATTGTAGGGCGAGCCATGCCGTCCGCGTTTATAACGCAGTTTTTCCCGCCGTACGACCGGTTTTTTGTTTTTATTTTGGCCAATATGAATTTCATAAGTTACCAGGCGATTGACACCGCCAATATCCATGCGGAACTGAATCTCCAGCGCGATATGGTCTTTTTCGATATTGGCTCCCCGGCTTAACACTTCACGAAAACCGCCGCGCCGTTGCAGCGCACTGCTGACATTGAAAGTCAGGCAATCGCGGAGGAAACCGAAAATATCGAACAGGGTCGATTTGCCGGAGCCATTTGCGCCAACGACCACGCAAAATGGCGGAATATCGGTCATTTCTGCCTCGCGGAAGGCTTTGAAATTATGGATACGAATGGTCTCAATACGCATGGTTTGCTCCTCTGTCATTTATTCCGTGCGGATTTTACAACGGCGGCACGGTTATGGACGGGGCTTGTGTATTTTGTGATTCGCTGCGGGGTTATAACGATACTCACGTCGCACCCACCAGCGGTGACGCCCGCGTGGATACGCACCGATTTCGGGCTTTAGAGCCTGTTCAAAATCCCATGGCGAGCGCGATGAGCGCGGGATTGAGCGTGCTGCGGCGTTGCAAAACTTGGCAAGGTAGTCCTCATTGCCTACGTTTTGCGCCTTGCATCCCGTACCAACCCACCTCGCCCCTAGAATCTTGGACAGGCTCTTAGGCGGCATGGATGACTTCAAGCGGCAAGGCGATTTCAAGCTGGACACTCGCCATCACGCTCGGCGCCAAGGTACTGCCCAACCTGATGCAGGCGAATGCCTTCGGCATGGGAAATCCCAAGCCCGTTAACTATCCTGACCTTTATCAAGGTAGCCGCCTTGCCGTTTTGTAAAAATGCCGCGCGTTGCGACAACCGTCGCCGCATTACTGTTCCTGGAGGCAATAAAATATGAAAGATTACAAACGACTATGGGCGATACTCGGTCTGATTATGATCGGTTCGTTCTTCATCCTCGGCTATTTCGGCAAGGAGGTTTACAACGAAAAACCGCCTGTGCCCGCCGCCTTTGTCGATGAAAACGGGCAAACGCTCTACACCAAAGATGACATCATGGCGGGGCAGTCCGCCTGGCAATCTATCGGCGGGATGTCCGTCGGTACGGTCTGGGGGCACGGCGCCTATCAGGCGCCTGACTGGACTGCCGACTGGATTCACCGCGAGGTGCTTGGCTGGCTTGATCAGCAGGCGCAGCGTGAATATGGCAAGAACTATGCCGAGCTGAGTCCGCGCGACCAGGCCACGCTCAATTACGACGCGCAGCAGGCGTTCCGCAAGAACACTTACGACCCGGCAACCGACAAGGTGACGCTCTCTGCCGACCGCGTCCGCTCCATTGAAGCCGTCGCCGCCTATTACGACAAGCTGTTCGGCGCCGACCCGGAGATGCACAAGCTGCGTGAAGCCTATGCGATGAAGGAAGACACCCTGCCCAGCGCGGAGAAACGCGCCAAGCTCAACGCTTTCTTCTTCTGGTCCGCCTGGGCGGCATCCACCAACCGCCCGAATCTGGACGTCACCTACACCAACAACTGGCCGCATGAGCCGCTGATTGGCAACCAGCCGTCTGCGGAAAACGTCATCTGGTCCATCACTTCCGTCGTCACCCTGATTTTCGGCATCGGTTCGGTCATCTGGATTTGGGCGTTCTTCACCCGCCACGAACATGAAGAAATCGCCGTTCCGGCGCAAGACCCGCTCACTCTGGTCAAACTCACCCCGTCGCAAAAGGCGCTGGGCAAATATTTGCTCATCGTCGCGGCGCTGTTCTTCGTCCAGGTCATGCTCGGCGGCTTCACCGCACACTACACTGTGGAAGGCCAGGATTTTTACGGCATCCCGGTCGCTGACTGGCTGCCCTACAGCCTGACCCGCACCTGGCACATCCAGTCCGCCATTTTCTGGATTGCCACCGGCTTCCTCGCCGCCGGTCTCTTCCTCGTGCCGATTATCAACGGCGGCAAGGACCCGAAATTCCAGAAACTCGGCGTGGACGTGCTCTTTTGGGCGCTGATTGTCGTCGTCGCCGGTTCCTACCTCGGCCAGTTCGTCGCGCTGAAAGGCTGGATGAACGAGAAACTGAATTTCTGGCTCGGCCACCAGGGCTATGAATTTGTGGAAATTGGCCGCCTGTGGCAGCTCGCTCTGTTCATCGGCCTCGTCTTCTGGCTCATCCTCATGCTGCGCGGCATCTGGGCGGCACTGAAGCAACCCGGCGACAAGAGCCTGCTCATCCTCTTTACCCTTTCCGCCGCCGCTATTGGCCTGTTCTACGCCCCGGCGCTGTTCTACGGCGAACACACCCACATCTCCGTCATGGAATACTGGCGCTGGTGGGTAGTACACCTCTGGGTAGAAGGCTTCTTTGAAGTATTCGCCACCTCCGCCGTCGGCTTCATCTTCTACAACCTCGGCATGGTCAGCCGTCGCGCCGCCACCACCGCCGCGCTGCTCGCCGCGATGATGTTCATGATTGGCGGCATTCCCGGCACCTTCCACCACATCTACTTCGCCGGTACCACCACACCGATTATGGCCATCGGCGCGCTGTTCTCCGCGCTGGAAGTGGTGCCGCTCGTCCTCCTCGGCTACGATGCCTTTGAAAACTGGACTATCCAGCACAAATCCGAATGGATCAAACCGATGCGCTGGCCGCTGTGCTTCTTCATCGCCGTCTCCTTCTGGAATATGCTCGGCGCGGGCGTCTTCGGCTTCCTCATCAACCCGCCGATTTCGCTCTACTACCTGCAAGGGCTGAACACCACCGCGAACCACGGCCACGCCGCCCTCTTCGGCGTCTATGGCTTCCTCGCCCTCGGTTTCACCCTGATGGTGCTGCGCTACATCCGCCCGACCCTGCAAATGAACAACAAGCTGATGTTCACCTCCTTCTGGGCGCTCAACCTCGGCCTGGCGATGATGCTCTTCACCAGCCTGCTGCCAATTGGCATCATCCAGGCGCACGCCACCATCAACGAAGGTCTGTGGTGGGCGCGCAGCGCGGAATTTGTCGAACAGAATCCGATTATCCACACCCTGCGCTGGGTGCGTACCATCGGCGACGTTGTCTTCATCATCGGTGCGGTCGCCTTCGGCCTGCAAATCCTCAAAGGATTGCTGCACAAAGAGCCGGGCGACAGCGCCCCGGCGGTGGCCAAACCGGCAGAAGCCACAACGGCGACAGCTACCCAAAACAGCTAAGCGCCACACGCCACAAAAACCCGCCGCAAGGCGGGTTTTTCTGTAAATCCATCCACGGAGCAAAGCCATGATCTTTCGCATCGCCCGCATCTATGACTACCAGCCACAGGCCGGAGAAACCGCCATCTTCCTTGACCGCCTCTACCCGCGCGGTGTCCACAAAGAACTGATGGCGCAGGTTGTCTGGCTGAAAAACCTCACCCCCTCGGCAGAGCTGCGCCGCTGGTACCACGCCGACCCGGAGCAGCGCTATGACGACTTCGCCGCCCGCTACCGCCAGGAACTGCAAGACCCGGAACACCAGGCGGCACTGGCAGAGCTGTGGCGCCTTGCCGGACAACAGCCGCATACCGTATTGCTCACCGCAGTCAAACACCCCGAACACTCACATCTCGCGGTGCTGCTCAATTACCTGCACGAAAGCGGCTGAACCGCCCTGCCCCGCCGGATGGCGCGCACGAAAAAAGCCGGAAGGTGTTGCCATCTCCCGGCTTTGATGCAAAAAACTTTGCTTATTCGCCTGCGACGACGCGCACCAGCACTTCGGTGCTGATACCTGCGAAGAGGTGCAGCGACACGGTGTATTCACCGATTTCGCGGATGGTGCCGTGCGGCATCATCACTTCGCTGCGTGCCAGTTGCAGCCCTTGTTGGACGGCGGCGTTGGCGATGTCTTGCGTGCCGACGGAGCCGAACAGTTTGCCTTCGTCGCCTGCTTTGGCGAGGATGGTCAGTACCTTGCCGGCGAGCGCGGCGGCGCGGCGTTCGGCGTCTGCCAGTTTTTCCGCCTGCTGGCGTTCCAGCTCGGCGCGGCGGGCTTCAAAGCGCTCGATGTTCGCCTTGGTGGCTTCGGTCGCCTTGCCTTGCGGGATGAGGAAGTTGCGGGCATAGCCGGCCTTGACTTCAACGCGGTCGCCGAGGTCGCCGAGGTGGGTGACTTTTTCCAGAAGAATAACGTTCATGAATCCCCCTTAGTGCTGGTCAGAGTACGGCAGGAGTGCCAGGAAACGCGCACGCTTGATGGCAGTTGCCAACTGGCGCTGATAGTAGGCGTTGGTACCGGTGATGCGTGCCGGGACGATTTTGCCGGTTTCGGTCAAAAACGCCTTCAGGGTTTCAAGGTCTTTGTAGTCGATTTCTTTCACGCCTTCGGCGGTGAAACGGCAGGATCTGCGACGTGCCATGGCTTAGCCCTCCTTCTTCTTGCTGTCGGCCATCGGAGAGGCCTCGGTGATGGCTTCATCGCGACGGATGGTGAGATGACGCAGAATGGCGTCGTTGAAACGGAAGTTGTTTTCCAGCTCGGCCAGGGTAGCGGCGTCGCACTCGATATTCATCATGATGTAGTGCGCCTTGACCAGCTTTTCGATTGGATACGCCAGCACGCGGCGTCCCCAGTCTTCAAAGCGGTGCACTTTGCCTTTGGCAGCTTCCACGATGCCGCGATAACGCTCGCTCATCGCATTGACCTGTTCGCTCTGGTCCGGGTGAACCAGAAACACGATTTCATAATGTCTCATAAAGATTCCTTATGGATAAACAAAGCCGCCACTACGGCGGCAAGGAAATGCCGGCGAACCGGCAAGGGCGCGCATTATAAGGAAAAACTCCCGTCAAAACAAACTGCCACCGTCCGGGGAAAACGTGCTACCGTGCCACAAAAAACACCTTGACCTCCATGAACCACACCCCCTGGCAACACGCCACCGCAAGCACCACTTACGACCCCGCGCGCATCCTCTGCTACGACAGCGAATTTGTGCGCGAACGCAGCTACATCCCCAAACTCGCCCTGGTGCAAACCTGCCAGCCGGGCGACACCGCGCAACTGTACGACCCGCTCGACGGCGGCGTACCGTGGGCAACCCTGCTGCGCCATCCCGCGCCCATCGTGCTGCACGCCGCCACACAAGACCTGGAACTGATGCAGCTTTTTGGCGGCGGCCTGCCCGCCAGTATCCGCGACACCCAAACCGGCTTCGCCCTCTGCACACCGCAACTCGCCGTCAGCTACGCCGCGCTGGTGGAGCATTACCTCGGTATCAATCCGGACAAAAGCCAGACCCGTAGCGACTGGCTCGCCCGTCCGCTCGATGCGGCACAACTCGACTACGCCGCCGATGACGTCGGCCTGCTCGCCCGCCTCTACCCGCTGCTCGCGGCCGACTTGCAACGCCTTGACCGCCTCGGCTGGTGGGCGGAAGAAAGCGCGGCGCAACTCACCCGACAACAGCAGCCGCGCGAAGCCTGGCACTGGTACCGCCTGCAAGGCGCACCGCAACTGCGCCACGACGACAAACCCGCCGCACAAATCCTCGTCGAAGCGCGCGAACGCATCGCCGCCGCGCACGACCTGCCGCGCCGCGCCGTGATGAGCGACCGCCAGCTCATTGCCATCGCGCAAAAACGCCCAACCAGCCCGGAAGCCCTCGCCGAACACCTCGCCGCCGAGCACCCGCTCTGGCAGGAATTGCCTTTCCTCGCACAACGCTTCAGCGAAACCGAGCCGCCGCCTGCGCCGCCCGCCAGCCCGCGCCTGTCGCCCGGCAAACGGCAACAATACGAACAGCTTTGCCGCTACACCGCCGACACCGCCGCCGCGCTCAACATCCACCCGGAAATGCTCGCCCCCGCCCGCATTCTCAAGCAGTACATCGCCCGCCCCGACCCGGCCAGCCCGCTGCTGAACGGCTGGCGCGCCGCCTATTTCCGCGAAGCGCTCGGCAAACTGCTCTAAACCCCAAAGGAGAACCCCATGCCCTACCGCGCCATCTTCAGCGACATCGACGGCACCCTGCTCAACCGCGAACACCGCATGAGCGCGCGCACCCTCGCCGCCACCCGCCACGTCGTCGCCCTTGGCATCCCCTTCATCCTCGTCTCGGCGCGACCACCGCTCGCCATCACCCCGTTCACCGACGCCATCGGTGGCGCGCAGCCGCTGATTGCCTACAACGGCGCGCTCATCCTCGACGGCGAGCTGCGCGAACTGTACAGCGTGCCGCTGGATGACGCCGATTTCCGCCAACTGGAACGCGAGCTGGAGCCCCTGCCGCGTCTCTCGCTCAACTACTACCAGGGCACGCACTGGTACAGCCCCGCCCCGGACAACTTCTGGACGGCGCAAGAAGGCGAGATTACCGGCCTGCGTGCCAGTGCCAAACCCGCCGCGCCGCTCACCGCCGTGCACAAAATCCTTGTCATGGGCGATGCCGCCGACATCCTCGCGCTGGAAAACCGGCTGAAACCGGCGTACCCGCAACTGGAAATTCACCGCTCCAAAAACGAATACCTCGAAATCGTCAACCGCGCCGCCACCAAGGCGCAAGCCATCCAGTTCATGGAGCGCCGCCTGGGCGTTAGCGCCGACGAAGTCATCGCCTTTGGCGACAACTACAACGACCTCGATATGCTGCGCTACGCCGGCTACAGCGTGGCGATGGGCAACGCGCCGGAAGACATCAAGGCACAAGTGCGCCACGTCACCGCGACCAACGCCGAAGACGGGTTGGCGCAGGTGCTGGAAGCGCTCTTTCCCGCCTGACCGCCCCCAATCGCCGGAGACACCATGAACCGCCAACCGAAACACACCCTTCCCGCCCTGCTTGCCCTGCTGCTGGGTGCCTGCGCCACCTCCGCCCATTACGAAAGCGGCCTCGCGCAATGGGTCGGCAAACCGCTGGACGAACTCGTCCTCGCCTGGGGGCCACCGCAAGGCAGCTATACCCTGCGCGATGGACGCCAAGTCATCGAATACCGCGAACAACAAATCGTCCGCCGCCCCGGCTGGGGACGCACCATGCTGGGCTCGCCGCGCGTCTTCTATCTGCTGGACGAAATGGATGACGAATACAGCCTGCGCCAATGCAGCACCCGCTTCATCGCCGATGCACAAGGCATCGTGCAAAAATGGGCGTGGGACGGCAACGACTGCCGCCAATAAACACAGCACTATCATCGCCCCCGCCTTATCGCCCTGTATCCATACGGAGCCAACCATATCCCCGAAAACCCTTGTCGCCCTCACCGCCACACCCGCCCTTGCCTTGGAAGGCGACTGGGAGCTCGCCTGCGATAACAGCGGCTATTGCGCAGCCGCCGGATACCAGACACCAGCGCAGAGCGACCACCCGGTCTCCCTGCGCATCAGCCGCCCGGCAGGCGCCGACAGCAACATTGACGCCACCATCCGCTTTCAGGAAGACGACGTTCCCGCCCAACTTGAACTATGCATCGACGACAAAAAACACGGCACCCTCAACAGCCGTGACGAACAGCCCATCGCCGCAACGCAGCGCGACGCCCTCATCGCCGCCCTGCTCGCCGACAGCCACGACATCCGCTTCCACGCTGCCGACGGCAGAAACTGGCAACTCTCAGCCGCTGGCGCGCGCGCAACCCTGCAACAAATGGACACCTTCCAGCAGCGAAGCGACACCCCAAGTGCGCTGGTCGCGCCGGGCAACAGCCACGCCGCCGTACTTGCGCCCGAACCCTACCCCGTCATCAAACCCGTCATCCCGCCACAAGAGGCCGCGCGCCGCGTCGCCGCAGACGATACCGATTACCTCGTCCTGCGCGCCCGCTTTCACCCATACTACGACCCGACAGGCGCCAGCATCCAGTGCGACAAAAACAACCAAATCGCCGCCTTCACCCTCTACCCGCTGGACGACGAACACTACCTCAGCGAACGCGCCTGCTGGCAAGGACAATACAACCACGGCAACCTCTACGGCCTGATCAGCCGCGACCTGAAAACCCTGCACAAAACCTACCCGCGCGAACTCAACGACTACGACCCGGCAACCGGCGAACTCAGCGGCAGCGGCCTCTGCCGGGGCTTTACCGGCAACGCCTGGCCGATGACAACCTGGGACACTACCGAAGTCGAAGACACCAACCCATAACCCGCCCCGGAGCAGCCCATGAAACACAACACCATCCTCCTTCTCGCCCTCGCTACTGGTGCCGCCCATGCTGATGCCAGCCTGTTCAGACACCCCGTACCAGAAAAAGCCGACGACACCACCTACCGCTACATCGGCCTGCATACCACCATCATTGATGGCGATGCCAGCTTCAACTACCGCCCGGACGGCAGCGGCGAAACCATCGGCACCCTCGCTGGCGACAGCAAAGTGCGCGTCCTCCTCGCCGATCGCGAGGGCAACCACCTGGTCGCCACCGAATACGGCATCACCGGCTGGGCGCAACCGACCGTACTGTACGAAAAACACGACCCGTACCAACCCAAAAAACAGAACCCGTCGGGCAGCGAAAACTTCCCCGCTCTCAAAGAGACCCGAGACGTCCCCATCACCCGCTACAACCCGAAACTCGGCAAACCATTTGACCAATACTATAACTACCACTATGCCGACGCCGACAGCAAAACCGCCATCCCTGGCAGCGCCCCGTTAACTGGCGACGGCACGACCAACCCCAACGAGTACTCCCGCGCCTTTGCCAGCGCACTCATCCACGGCGGCAAGCACTACAACTTCGACATGACCGCCGACCCGGCGCTTCCCCCCGGCATACACCTGAGCCCGGCCAGCGACAAACAGCCGCCGCAGCGGGGCAGCCTGATAGACCTGCCTTGGCTGTTTCACCTCACCATCCCCGGCAACGGCTGCCTCTACAGCGAAGACCACACCCCGCCCCACTACTTCGTGGCGCGACAAAAATGGGTGCTGGGAGGCAGAAAAATCCGCGAAATCGCGCAGCCCTGGTACTACCTCGACCTCGCCACCACCTATCATGGCCGTGGCAGCGCAGAGCAGCCCAAAGCCGAACCGCTACCGCTCTACCGCGACATTGGCAACAGCGAAGTGGTCGCCACCATCACGCCGGAAGAAAAAATCACCGTCATCCTCGCCCGCCAGCCCGCCTGCACCACCACAGCGCCTAACGCCTGCAAAACTGCGTGGCTGCTCATCCAGAATCGCGAAGGCCAAACCGGCTGGCACAGCATCAACTTTGAAGACACCTCGGTACAACCACCGCTCATAGACGAAATCCAGCGGTTTGACAGGGAATAAACCGGCATTGTCCCGCAAGACACGGCCGAAAAACGCCATAGCGGTCGGGTGGCCACCATAGGAGCTGCCTGCAATTCGCGCCCTGGGAGAGGGGTTGGGGTGAGGGCAATAAACGTGAAAAACAACGGAATTTCAGCACATCAATAATAGTTCGTAGGTTGGGTGAGCGAGGTACGAGCGTAACCCAACAACGGAATAGATTCGGCATTCAGTTTGTTGGGTTACGCGCTGCGCGCTAACCCAACCTACAAAGCTGCCATAGGGTGCGCCTCGGCGCACCGTCCGG
>NZ_CALJAH010000144.1 GCF_938028185.1 uncultured Cardiobacterium sp.
CTATCGTTCGGGCGGTTACGGACTTCGTCCTAACCGCCCCTACGGGCTTTGCCCTGAAGGGGAGAGCAAACACGCGCTAGGGGAATTTTTCAATTGTAAACAGCTCTTAACGCAACCTGCAAAGGTTCACGGCGGAATGGTATAGCCAAACAAAAGCCCGCCATATTGGCGGGCTTTTTGCGGGCGTCGTTATGCGCTCAATAGCGACTGCGCGCCATACCGAGGGCGATGAGCGAGATGCCGTTGGAGAGCAGTTCGATGGCGAGGAACAGGCCAAGGATGACGTTTGCCGATTGCGGGAAGTCGGCAAAAATCAGCACGGCGAGGACGAACGAGAGTAGGCCGGAAACCAGCAGCGTGCCGCGAAAATAGCCGTAGAGGCGCAGCGCGGCACTGATGCGGAGGATGCCCGCGACCAGCAGCAGGCTGCCGACGGCGGCGGTGAGCGAGACCACGCCCCGCAGCGGGTCAAAGACAAGATGCACGCCAAGCGCCAGCACCAGCAGGCCGAGGAGGAACACGGCGAGATGGAAGCCAAGCGGGTGGTTGGCGGCGATGAGCATCAGCGTGCCGACGGCGATAAAGCTCCAACCGGCGAGTACGGTCGCGGTCAGGCTGGCGGCGAAGGGGTTGGCAAGCGCGAGGATGCCGCCGAGAAGCGACAATCCGCCAGCGAGGTAGCAAAAGGTGGTGTTTTTCATGGTTATCTCCTGTGATTGAAGGGACGGGCATTATGGCACGGCGGGGCAGCGCTCCGCACAGCGAAAAACCCCGCCGCAGCGGGGTTTTTGCCTTCACTTATAGCAGCGCTTCCGCCGATTCCGGCAGGATTTGCCCGCCGTCGATGATAATCGTCTGCCCGGTGATGTAGGCGGCTTCGCGGCTGGCGAGGAAGCAGGCGGCGTAGCCGATGTCTTCCGGCGTGCCGAGGGTGTGCGTCGGGATGGCGGCGCGCATTTGCGCGAGGTACGTCTCGCCCTGTGCTTTCAGCCCTTCACTTAGCACGTTGCCCGGCATCACCGCGTTGATGGTGATGCCAAAGCGCGCGTATTCCAGCGCCGCCGAGCGCATGAAGCCCAGTTGCCCCGCCTTGCTCGCGCCGTAGTGGCTCCAGCCGGGGAATCCCGTCACCGGCCCGGTGATGGACGAGGTGATGACGATGCGGCCGTAACCGCGCGGACGCATTGTTTCTGCCGCCGCCTGCACCATGAAAAACGTGCCTTTGAGGTTGATGCCGTGCGTTTCGTCCCAGTCCGCTTCCGTCATTTCAGCGAGTGTTTTTTGCGGAAAGATGCCGGTGTTGGAGCAGAGGATGTCCAGCGCGCCAAAGCGGGCGACGGCAGCGGCGATGGCGGCGCGGCAACTGTCCTGCGCGCGCACGTCCAGCGGCTGATAATGCCCGCTCAGTGCGGCGGCGGTCGCTTCGCCGTGTTCGCGGTCAATGTCGGCGATGATGACTTCCGCCCCCGCGCGGCGCAGCACGGTGGCGATGCCCTTGCCGATGCCCTTCGCGGCGCCGGTGACGAGCGCGGTTTGACCCTGTAACGAAAAAAGTTCCATGAGCGTTCTCCAGTTGAAAACTGCGGTGAGGATAGCGCAAAAAGCGCCGCCCCGCCCGGCGATTGCGCTACAATCCGCGCCCTTGTTTTCATAGCCAAAATCCCATGAGCGACATCCTTTCCAACGACTACCGCGACCGCCGCACCTTCGCCATCATCTCCCACCCCGACGCGGGCAAGACCACCCTCACCGAAAAACTGCTGCTCTTCGGCGGCGCCATCGCGCTCGCTGGCACGGTCAAAGGGCGCAAGGCGGCGCGCCACGCCACCTCCGACTGGATGAAAATGGAGCAGGAGCGCGGCATCTCCGTCACCAGCTCGGTGATGCAGTTCCCGTACCAGGGGCGCGTCATCAACCTGCTCGACACCCCCGGCCACGAAGACTTCTCCGAAGACACCTACCGCACCCTGACCGCGGTGGACTCCGCGCTGATGGTCATTGACTGCGCCAAGGGCGTGGAAGAGCGCACCATCAAGCTGATGGAAGTCTGCCGCCTGCGCGATACGCCCATCTTCACCTTTATCAACAAGTTAGACCGCGAAGGACGCGAGCCGATGAGCCTGCTCGACGAAGTGGAAGACGTGCTGAAAATCCGCTGCGCGCCCGTTACCTGGCCGATTGGCATGGGGCGCACCCTGCGCGGCGTCTATCATCTCTTGGAAGACAAAGTCTATTTCTACGAGCCGGGCAAAGGCGCGCTGGTCAATAACGGCGAAGAAGTGCAGGGCCTCGACAACCCGCGCCTCGACGAACTGCTGCCGGACAGCATCGCCGCCTTCCGCGACGAAATCGAGCTGCTGCGCGAAGCGGGCAACCCCTTTGACCACGACGCCTATTTGCGCGGCGAACTGACGCCGGTGTACTTCGGCTCGGCCATTGGCAACTTCGGCGTGCGCGAAATGCTGAACGGCTTTGCCGAGTACGCGCCACCACCACGCGCCCGCGCCACCACCGCCCGCGCCGTCGCGCCGGAAGAAGGCAAATTCAGCGGCTTTGTCTTCAAAATACAAGCAAACATGGACCCGAAACACCGCGACCGCATCGCCTTCATGCGCATCAACTCCGGCACCTTCACGCCGGGGATGAAACTGCGCCAGGTGCGACTCGCACGCGACGTCAAAATCCCGGACGCGCTCACCTTCCTCGCCGCCGAACGCGAACACATCGACACCGCCGTCGCCGGCGACATCATCGGCATCCACAACCACGGCACCATCCGCATCGGCGATACCTTCACCGAAGGCGAAGATCTGCAATTCACCGGCATCCCCGACTTCGCGCCGGAGCTGTTCCGCCGCGTCCGCCTCAAAGACCCGCTGAAAATGAAAGCGCTGCTGAAAGGGCTGGAGCAACTGTGCGAAGAAGGCGCGACCCAATTCTTCAAACCGCTGCTTGGCAACGATTTAATCCTCGGCGCGGTCGGCGTGCTGCAATTTGACGTCGTCAAAGAGCGGCTGAAGACGGAATACAACGTCGAGTGCCAGTTTGAAGGGGTAAACGTCGCCACCGCGCGCTGGGTGGAAGCGCCGGACGACAAGGCGCTGAAAGCCTTTACCGACAAAAACCAGGCGAACCTCGCCCACGACCACTACGGCCAGCTGGTGTACGTCGCCCCCAGCCGCGTCAATTTGCAACTGACGCAGGAGCGCCATCCCGATATCCGCTTCGCCGCGACGCGGGATCATTTGGCGTAATGCCCATCGCGATAGCCGAAAAAAGCCGGAATCCTCCGGCTTTTTTCGCATGGCGCACGCCACCGTCCGCCCGCAGCGCTATCATGACCGCTCCATTCATCTCAAGGAAACATCATGACCCCTGCCGACCTGAAACAGCCCCTGCTCACGCGCCTGTTGCGTTACGTTCAAGTTCACACCACCTCCGACGCGAAAAGCGCCACCGTCCCCAGTACGCCGCAGCAATGGGATTTGCTCCATCTGCTGCGCGACGAACTGACGGCGATGGGGCTGGCCGACATCACCCTGGACGACAAGGGCTACCTTTTCGCCACCCTGCCCGCGACCACCGACCGCGCCGTGCCGGTGCTAGGACTGCTTGCGCACGTTGACACCGCGCCGGATTTCAGCGGCGAGAACGTCCGCCCGCAAGTCGTCGAACACTACGACGGCGGCGACATCCGGCTTGCAGGCAGCGGCGCGGTGCTGTCGCCGCAGGACTTCCCGCAGCTCGGCGAACTGCGCGGGCATACGCTCGTCACCAGCGACGGCACGACGCTGCTCGGCGCGGACGACAAATCCGGCATCGCCATCATCCTTGCTGCCATCGAATATTTGCAGGCGCACCCGGAAATCGCGCACGGCAAAATCCGCATCGCCTTCACCCCGGACGAAGAAATTGGCCGTGGCCCGGATCACTTTGACGTCGCCGCTTTTGGCGCGGACGTCGCCTACACCATTGACGGCAGCCGCCTCGGCGAATTGCAGTACGAAAACTTCAACGCCGACGAAGCGGTCGTCACCCTCTACGGCCGCAGCGTCCACCCCGGCACGGCGAAAGGGGTAATGGTGAACGGCTGGGCGCGCGCCTGCGAATTTCAGAGCCGCCTGCCCGCGCACCCCGCGCCGGAAACCAGCGGTGGCCGTGAAGGCTTCATCTTCCTCCGCAAAATCGAAGGCTCACTCGAAGCCTGCCGCCTGCTTTACGCGCTGCGCAGCTTCACCCGTGAAGAGCTCGCCGCCTGGGGCAAAATGCTGACCGACACCATGAGCGCGATGCAGCGCGACTACGGCGCGGACTGCGGCACGGTGGAAATCCACGAGCATTACCGCAATATGCGCGAGAAGGTCGAACCGCACCGCTACCTGATTGAAATAGCGGAAAACGTGATGCGCGCGCAGGGCATCGAGCCGGTGATTGAGCCCATTCGCGGTGGCACCGACGGCGCGCGCCTCTCCTTCATGGGACTGCCGACGCCGAACCTCTTCACCGGCGGCGCCAATTTCCACGGCCCGCTGGAATACATCTCGCTGGACGTGATGGAGCAGGCGGCGAACGTTGTCATCGGCATCGCCGCCGCCTTTGTCGAACGGGAGGGGTGAACGACTATAGCGATACTCGCAAAATGTCGGGCATAAATGCCCGACCTATGCGGCTCTCCGGCGACGCTCATAAACCGGCGTACAGCACTTTATGAGGATCACTATAAACGGCACAAGGTGGGGCAAGCCCCACCCTACAAAAATCCCGCCATTCCGGCGGGATTTTGATTTTTGTGAGAAGCCGTTACAGCACGAAGCGGCTCAGGTCTTCGTTTTGCGACAACTCACCGAGGGCGTTTTCCACATAGGCGGCGTCAATGCGGATGCGGTCGCCGTCCGGGCGGTCGGCAGCGTCGAACGACAGGCTTTCGGTCAGCCGCTCCATCAGCGTGTGCAGGCGGCGCGCGCCGATGTTTTCCGTCGTTTTATTAACGTGGTAGGCGATTTCCGCGATTTTTTCGATGCCGTCGTCGGTAAATTCGAGGTGCAGCGATTCGGTCGCGAGCAGCGCGGTGTATTGTTTGATCAGGCTGTGATCCGGCTCGGTGAGGATGCGGCGGAAGTCGTCCACGCCGAGCGCGTCCAGCTCGACCCGCACCGGCATCCGCCCTTGCAGCTCGGGGATGAGGTCAGACGGTTTGGCAAGATGGAAGGCGCCGGAGGCAATGAACAGGATGTGGTCGGTTTTGATCATGCCGTATTTGGTGGAGACGGTGGAGCCTTCTACCAGCGGCAAAAGGTCGCGCTGCACGCCTTCGCGCGAGACGTCCGCGCCGCCGACGTCGCTGCGTTTCGCCACTTTGTCGATTTCGTCGATGAAGACGATGCCGTTCTGCTCGGCGTTCGCTATCGCCTGCTGTTTGATGTCTGCCTCGGAGACGAGTTTGTCCGCTTCTTCTTCGGCGAGCTGCACCAGCGCGTCGGCGATTTTGATTTTTTGTTTGCTGGTGCGCTGTTTGCCGAGGTTCTGGAAGAGTTCGGAGAGCTGGCTGCTCATGTCTTCCATCCCCGGCGGCGCCATGATTTCGACGTGCGCGGCGGTCGGTTGGTCGCGCACTTCGATTTCGATGATTTTGTCGTTCAGCTCTTCGCGCAGGATGCGTTCGCGGTAGGTTTTGCGCGCCGGGTTGTCTTCCGGGACGTTCGCGCCGTCGTGCCAACTGCTGCCGCCTTTGGCGGGCGGCACGAGGGCATCGAGTACGCGCTCCAGCGCCGCTTCGCGCGCTTTGGTTTGCACCTGTTTGCGCGCGCGTTCGCGTTCGAGCTTGATGCTGGTTTCGACGAGGTCGCGGACGATGCTGTCCACGTCGCGGCCGACATAGCCGACTTCGGTGAATTTGGTCGCCTCCACCTTGACGAACGGCGCTTCGGCGAGCTTGGCGAGACGGCGCGCGATTTCGGTTTTGCCGACGCCAGTCGGGCCAATCATCAGGATGTTTTTCGGGGTGATTTCGCTGCGCATCGGCTCCGGGATTTGGCGGCGGCGCCAACGGCTGCGCAGGGCGTTGGCCACGGCGCGCTTCGCCGCTTTCTGGCCGATGATGTGGCGGTCAAGTTCTTCTACGATTTCACGCGGGGTCATGTTGAGGTCGCGGTATTCGGTTTTGTTATCCATGTGTTAGCCCTTCAATTCGTCGGTAATGATGTTGTGGTTGGTATAGACGCAGATGTCG
>NZ_CALJAH010000145.1 GCF_938028185.1 uncultured Cardiobacterium sp.
GTACTGTCTTCGGCGACGCGCCTTGTCTGAAACTTTCGGTGGATGGCTATAAAACGACGCAAACAGTCCCTGGTCGATAGCGTTTTAGCCTCCCATTTGTCCTATAGCCCGGAAAAACCGTGCCACCCACACCCGCAAAACCTATCGCCACACAATCTGCGCCTTGCCCATCGCCAGCCCGTACACCCTGGCATTATTCCTGCCGCTGCTGGTAATACGAAACTTCTCGGCGGGCGCGCCCAAATGCTTGTTCAGCGCCTTAAAAATACGGGCAGAGCCTTCGCGCAAAATGCGGTGCATTTCCTCATAATTCGAGCTGGCAAGAAAATCACTATAGCGTTCGCCATTATCGGCATATTCCTTTGAATAAAATTCACGAAAATGGCGCGCCAGCAATTCCATATCTTTTCTGCCAACAGACTTGCCTTCCTCATACAGCCTGACCATCGCTGCATAAAGGGCGAATTGCTGTAACGGCAATTTCAGCGGCGGCGTATTGCCGAAACGCAACGATTGCGCGACCACATCAATCTCAATACGCCAGTCCGTCCATTGCAATTGCGTCTGTTCCACCGCCTGCCCATAAGTCCAGTTTGCATCCAGCACCAAATTGGGCATCCCGTCGCGCATCCGTACAAACGGAATATCGGCCAGCATCACTTCTGCCTTGTCGGTAGAAACCTTGCCCTGTGGCGTGTCAATCCATTGCGGCACGCGCGGCGGGAAAAAGAAGTCACGGTTCGCCTCAAACGGCTCATTAATCAACACGTGCGACAACCGATCCTGCACGCGACCAAACAGCGACAACGCATAACCAATATAAAACCCCATCGACTTGCGTCCGCCCGCAATCGAAACGTGCAATGCCGTATCCTCCTCACGGCAAAGATCATGAATAAAGCGGACAATCATATCCGCCGCCAGATTATTCTCTGCGGGCGTGCGAATATCATCGAGGACATTGCCCTGTGCATCACGAATCAAATGAATATGCTCGGGCGTAAAGCCAATACCATCGGGCGCATAATCAGCACAAAAACGGGCGAAATGCCCGTCCGCAAAAAGCGCGGTGCGGATTTTTTCTGCCCCGGCTCCGGTGGTCAAAACGTGTACCTCATCCGGCAGCCATTGCTGCTGCACAACCAGCGCATACAGTGTTTCCGTAACAATCTGCGGCGACATCCCCGTCACCGCGACCAAAATTTTGCGTTTCTTGTTCATAACGTTCCCTCACAGGTTAGCGACAGCGATAGCTGCCGTCGGCACTGAGCCAGGTGCCATCGCCGATATAAATCTCGCCGCCATCACCGCCATTCATCTCATAAATATCACTCATGATGCTTGCGACACTATCCTCACCGCAAGAATAGTCATCATACACGTCTTCTTCGGTAAATGCATGGCAATGCTCCCAATATTCCGGGGAGCCTTCACCAAAGACAGCAATGATCATTTCCTCGATGGACATATCGTTGTAGAGCAGATAGTCTTCGATGGCATAATGATTCTTGCGAAAATCATTATGGCAGCACGCACCAATCTTGCGGGCAAGACTTTCCAGAAAGAAAATCCATATCTTGCCGTTCTTTATATAGTATTCACCACAAAACGCCCGCGCATCCTCAACACGCTTGTAGCCGAGAATCAGCGCTTTCTGTACACCCATTTCATAGGCGCTACGGAAAGCAGATTTACGATTACGGTATTTAACGTTGATTTTCATAGATGAATGCAGTAATTACGGCAGAAGCAGAATAAGAGAAAATAGCCCAGGAAAGAAGAAAGACAAATTTGTGTACAGCGCGTTTTGACTCATGGATAACGGCTGGATTGCGATGAAGTATAACGGCGCGTTTACCGGGAAGCATTGACGACAACTTTGTTACGAGGTTTGTTGATGTAGTGTATGCGACAGCCAGGACATAAAAGATTCATCCGCACCTTCAAAACAATGTCTTTGGCTGATTTCAGGTTGCGGTGCGTTTTCGCCTGCCGTGTCTTTATCCGGCAACAGCCGTAAAAATTCAGGAATGGACAGCGCACCATAGAGAAGAAAATCATCAATGGCATAGCCAGCTGCAGCAAATTCCTGCGGTGTCGAAATGCCAAGCGCGCGCCCGAGTGCAGTCAGATTGAAAATCCAGCGCTTGCCATCCTTGAGGTAATAAACCCCGCCATAAGCGCGCGTATCCGTTACCTTTTGATAGCCCAGCGCCAATGCCTTAAATTCGCTGGTTGAAAAATCGGTATGCATGATTGGCCTCGCATGGCAGTTTTATCGCTGCCCATAGAAAAGACAGGTGGGGCAAGCCCCACCCGATGAAGTCAGAGAACGGTTAAAACGGCGGGCGTTCCACATTCTTGAGCATATTCAGCATGATGTTTTGCTGCACATGGATTTGTTCCAGTGTTTGCCGGATTTGCGCCAACGAATCATAAAGAAAGGAAAACCAGGTATCGGCGCCAATCGTCGGCGCGGGCGGATTTTCTGCGGCAGAATGCAAAATTTCCGTATGTTTTTCCTGCTGGTGCTGCTCCCAGGCATATTGCTCCAGCCAATAGCGATGCCATTTTTCACCTTTGACTTCGTAAATTTCCAGCGCGACCGGTTCGGGATGGTATTTCTCCAGTTTGTCGAGTTCTGCCATATGTTCGGCAGTATTCGGATTGTCTGTTTCAAACCAGATGGAATGAGACATATCTTTGGCTTTCATGATCAAGAACATTTTTTACTCCGGTTGTTGTGATGGATTCATGATAGGGCGGGTAATAGCACTTGTCCCTTTTGGCAAAATTGTGGGACAGGATAGAAGTTACCCAGATTCTGAATGCTATTGGTTTAATAGCCACAGCAGGAAAAGAACAAAAAAGATAACGACACAACCCGCATTGTTTCCGCCATTCTGGTCAGATGCCTCATCGCTGTCAGCGGGAGAAAACAACTGTGCGATGAATGCCAGTATGGCAACAAATGCAACATAAATAATTGCCCAGAGAAGCCAGGCAAGCCATAAATAGACGGGAAGCAGAAGGATATGATAGAGAGACATAAAATACTCGCTGATTTGGCAAATACGGATGATTATTTACGAAAAGGGTTATTATCTTTGATATGTGCAGGTTACACCATAAATAAGCTATCACTTGCCCTGACAATTTTGTGGCACTACGGATTCGATAATCGCCCCACAGTTTTTATGTGTGGCAAGCATAGTCCGCCAGAGGCCAGTCATCAGCAAAGACAAATTTGTCGCATAAAAAAGCCCGCCAACGCG
>NZ_CALJAH010000146.1 GCF_938028185.1 uncultured Cardiobacterium sp.
CCACGTACTGTCTTCAGCGGTGCGCCTTGTACAGAACTTTGTGAGTATCGCTATATACGCTATATACGCTTCCGGCCGGATGTCATACGGGAATCTCCGGCGGCGGGAGGATGCAGCGCGATGGTGAACCGCCTGCGGTTGGCGGTAAAATCGCGGGCATCTTTTCACGGAATGCTGTCATGAATCCCCGAAACCATCGCCATTTTCTCGCCGTCTGGATAGACAAGTGTCTGTCTGCGCTGGTGATTCTTCTCACCGGTGCGCATTCGCAGCCCCTGCCGCATTTGCGCGCCCGCGCCGCCGCTGGTCGCGTTTTTTATGCCAATCACAACAGCCACGGTGATTTTATGCTCATCTGGGTATCGCTGCCGCGGCTGCTGCGGCGGCAATTGCGCCCGGTCGCCGCCGCTGATTATTGGCTGAAGTCGCCGTTGCGCCGTTTTATCGCGCTGAAGGTGTTCAATATGGTGTTGGTCGCGCGCCAGAGCGGCGAGCCGCAGGCGGCGGTGTTGCAGATGGCGGAGGCGATGGACGCGGGCGCCGATTTGTTGATTTTCCCGGAGGGGACGCGCAATGCCAATGACAATGTGCTGCTGCAGCCGTTCAAGAGCGGGCTGTATCACCTCGCCATGGCGCGGCCGGAGTGCGAGCTGGTGCCGGTGTGGATTCACAATATTCAGCGCGTCCTGCCCAAGGGCAGACTGCTGCCGGTGCCGATGTTGTGCAGTGTGCGCTTCGGCCAGCCGTTCCGCGGCGGCGATTTCCCGGAGAAGGAGGATTTTCTCGCTTTCGCCCAGGCGACGTTATTGGCGCTGCAACCGGTGTTGCGGCAAGAGGAGCGCGGTTTATGAGTGAGCACGTTATCGCGTGGCTGTTTGCCACGATGTTGTTGATTTTGTTGGCGGCGAGCGGCACGACGCACTGGCTCATCGCCCGTCGCGGCGCGACGCCGACGCTTGCCAATCTGCGCGCGCGCGTTCATGCGTGGTGGTGGATGTCGGCGGTGCTGGCGGCGGCGTTTACCGTCGGTCGCGGCGGCACGGTGTTTTTGTTCTGGCTGGTGTCGTTTTTTGCCCTGCGCGAGTTTCTCTCGCTGGTGTACAGCCGCCGCAGTGATTACCGGGTGATGGTGCTGTGTTATTACTTCATTCTGCCGCTGCAATATGTGCTGGTGTATGCGGGCAATCTCGGCCTGTTCGCCACGTTTATTCCGGTTTATGCCTTTCTTTTTATGCCGATTGCCGCCTCGCTTTCCGGCGACAGCCGCTTTTTCCTCGCGCGCGCGGCGACGGCGCAATGGGCGGTGATGATTAGCGTCTATTGCATCTCGCATATTCCGGCGCTGCTCAATCTGCGCATTCCCGGCTACGACCACAATATTCTGCTGCTGCTGTTTCTCGTGGCGGTGGTGCAAGCGAGCGACGTGCTGCAATTTGTGTGGGGCAAGCTCTTTGGCCGCAAGAGGATTATGCCGACGCTGTCGCCGTCGAAAACGGTCATCGGCACCGTCGGCGGGGTGTGCAGCGCGGCATTGCTCGGCGGTGCGCTGTATGCGATTACGCCATTCCGTCCGGCGGAGGCGGTTTCCATCGCGTTTATTGTCAATGTGATGGGTTTTCTCGGCGGCCTCGTCATGTCGGCCATCAAGCGCGACCGTGGCGTCAAGGACTGGGGGCATCTCATTGAAGGCCACGGCGGGATGCTTGACCGCATGGATTCGCTTTGCTTCGCCGCGCCGGTGTTTTTCCACTGCGTGCAGTATTTTTGGGCGGTGTGAGGCGGTTGGCGCAACGGTGAGATAACCGGAGGATTTTTATGAATGCAATCATAGAGCTGGATGAAAAATTGCAACAGCGCGCCCAATGGCTGGCAGATGCGCAACAGCGCCCGCTGCATGGCCTGTTGCAGGACGCCATCGTGTATTACATCGAGCAGGAGGAAAAGCGGCAGTCTTTTTATGAAGACGCGCAGCGTGCCTAGTCGGCCTGGCAACGCGACGGCTTGCACCTGACTGAAGCCGAAGCGGATGACTGGCTGGCAAGGCTGGCGTGGGGCGAGGATGGCGAGATACCGCCGTGCCACAACGGATGCGGATGATTCGGCGTGACAGGGCGGTGGCGGCAAAGTTATGGATGTTATTTCCTTCCCAACGCTTTCTCTCGCTTCGCAGGGATAAGGAGCTGAATGGGTAAACAGCCCTGATTCTCTGAGACCTGTTCAAAATCCGGTTATCCACATAAATTTGAATTGCTACGCCGAATTTCCCCCTCCCTTGCAGGGCGCGCAGCGCCCGCAGCGGGGGAGGGACGGGGTGGGGGTGAGCGATATAGATTATGAACTGAACTTACTGTTTTTCAATGGCTTTGTTGCCCTCACCCCAGCCCTCTCTCTTGCTTCGCAAGCAATGCTTGTCGCTGCGCGAGCTGTCCCAGTCCCACAGGGACAAGCATTGCTCGCGTAGCGAGAGAGGGGGCATATTAGCTGTTTTCCCGGTTTTCATTTCCCTACACAAGCATACGGAAAAATGCGATTCCCCAAAAATTTGAACAGGTTCTGAAAATTGGCGATAACGGGATGACCCCGGCAACAAAAAGCCCGCGCGGTGGCGGGCGGTGTGTGAGTTATTCGCTTTTGGGGATTCAGGGTTTGAGGCAGCCGGCGAGGTTGTCGGCGAGGTTGGTGAGGAGCTGGCGGTACATCGTCTTGCCGGGGGCGAGGTCGGCGCCAACCGGGTCCAGCACGGCGGTTTTGACGTTGCCGTCTGCCGCCAGTTTGGTGACGATTTTCGCCGGGAATTGCGGTTCGCTGAAGAGGCAGACGATTTTGTGGTCGGCAATCATTTGGTGCAGTTCGCTGATGCGTTTCGCGCCCGGCTCGTGTTCGGGGTCAACGCGCACAGTACCGACGGCGTCGAGGTCGTAGTCCTGTTCAAAATACTGGTAGGCGTCGTGGAAAACCATGAACGGGCGTTTTTGTACCGGTTGCAGTTTTGTCGTGAGGCCGGCTTTCAGCGCATCGAGGTCGGCGGCGGCCTGGGCGGCGTTGTCTTTGTATTTGGCGGCGTTGGCGGGGTCGATGGCGGCCAGTTCGGTCGCGGTTTGCTCAAGCAGCAGTTTGCTGCGCGCGATGCTTAGCCAGAGGTGCGCGTCGTAGGCGCCGTGGTGGTGGCCGTGATGGTCATGGCCCTGTTCGTGGCCGTGTTCATGTTCATGGTGGTGATGGTCGCCGTGGTCGTGGTCATCATCGTCGTCGCCTTCTTCCCACATTCCGCCGTGGCGGGTCGGCAGCGGGTAGAGGTTGGGCAGCGCCGCCCATTCGATGCTGTGCTCTTTGCCGCTTTTTTTGAGCAGCGGCGGCATGAAAGTTTCGAGTTCGTGGCTGACGTAGAGGACGAGGTCGGCTTCGGCGACGTTTTTCGCATCTGCCGGTTTCATTTGGTAGCCGTGCGGCGAGCCTTGTTTGATGAGCAGTTCGGGTTCGCCGACGCCGTCCATCACCTGCGCGACCAGCGAGTGCAGCGGCTTGATGGTGGTGACGACTTTCGGTGCGGCGTAGGCATGGCAGGCGATGCCGACGAGGGCGGCGAGGAGGATGTGTTTCATGTGTGGTCTCCGGTTTTGTTGTTTCAGGTGAAAAGCCTGCGCGGGACTCCGGGCAGGCTTTGCTTGGTGCAACAGGATACGCTTCTTGCGACGGGGTAACGGTTTTTTTGTTTCTATCGTTGTTATGTATGAAGAAATCCCCGCACATGGCGGGGATTTTTTACTAGACTTCCTTCCAAACTATAACTTGCACGGCAACCCGACAAAATTCCAAACCTG
>NZ_CALJAH010000147.1 GCF_938028185.1 uncultured Cardiobacterium sp.
GCGTCGCCGAAGACAGTACGCTTTTGTACGGCGAGGCGACGCAACACAGTATGAGACTTTCGGTGGATGGCTATACTTGTCGCTACGCGAGCAATGCTTGTCCCACAGGGACTGGAACAGCTCGCGCAGCGAGAGAGGGGGCATATTGGCTGTTTTCCCGGTTTTCAGTTCCCTACACAAGCACACGGAAAAATGCGATTCCACAAGATTTTGAACAGGCTCTAACCGCCCCTACGTTTTCAAGATTATTGGCGTAGCTTGCAACAAATCGCCCCATCCCCAAAAAAGGAAATCCCATGTATCTCATCAATATCACCGTCAATTCAGGTCTTTCCGCAGAACAACACGAAACCCTGTTCGCGCAGCACTCCGCCTGGTTCAAAAAACATTTCGACGCGGGCGTCTTTCTCATGCTCGGTCCTTATATCAACAGCGACAAACCCGCCGGGGTCATTTTCGCCCACACCGACCGCGACACCCTGCAAAAAATCCTCGAAGAAGACGTCTATTACCCGGATAAAGCGCAATACGAAATCCGCGAATTTGCGCCGAAACTTATCGCCGCCAACCTGCCCGAATTTGCGGGCAAATAAATCGCAAACCAAAAGGAGTCCCTATGAAAAACATCCTGATTATCTCCGGCCATCCCGATTTGCAACAATCCGTCGCCAATAAAACCATCATTGAAACTCTCGAACAGACATTGCCACAAGCGGAAGTCCGTCGCCTCGATACCCTCTATCCCGATTACCGCTTCGACATTGCCGCCGAACAGGCCGCCTTGCTTAAAGCCGATATTATCGTCTGGCAATTTCCCTTTTCCTGGTACAGCATCCCCGGCGTGATAAAACTCTGGCTGGACAAAGTCTTCCTGCACGGCTTCGCCCACGGCGCACAAGGCAAACTCGGCGGCAAAAAACTGCTGCTCTCCTTCACTACCGGCGCCCCGGAAAGTATTTACCAAAAAAACGGCTTCTTCCGCCATACTGTAGAAGAATACCTGCCGCCCTTTGAAACCATTGCGACGCTATGCAATCTCGACTACCAGCCGCCGATTTACACCACCGGCATCAGCTATACCGACCGCGCCAATGAAGCGGCCATCAACGCACAAAAAGAACTTGCCACCGCACACGCCGAAAAACTGATTGCCGCACTGAAAGCGCTGGCGGCATAACACCGCAAAACCATGAAACTCATCTGCCTCGAAGAACACGTTCTCGACCCCGCCACCGCCCAGGCCTCCATGGCCGCCGCGCCGTACCTGCCCGATTGGGGCAAAACCGTCCGCGACGGCAACAACCCCGACCGCAGCCGCCCGCAAGTCATCGCCAACACCGACTCCACCCGCAAAGGCATGGACTGGGACGCCGAACGCCTCGCCGACATGGACGCCGCCGGCATCACCATGCAAGTGCTGTCGCTCGGCGGCTTCCCCCAATACGCACCGCCCGCCGACCAGCCCGCGCTCAGTCAGGCGGTGAACGACCGCCTCGCTGCCACCGTCGCCGCCCATCCCGACCGTTTCGCCGCCTTCGCCACCCTGCCGTGGACGCGCCCCGATGCCGCCGTCAAAGAACTCGAACGCGCCGTATGCCAACTCGACCTCAAGGGCGCGCTCATCAATGGCCGCCCCGGCGACACCTTCCTCGACGCGCTGGAATACGCCGACCTCCTCGCCGCCTTCAACGAACTGCAAGTACCGCTCTACCTGCACCCCGGCATCCCCGTCCCCGCCGTGCAGGCCGCGTACTACAGCGACTTTGCCCCCGAACTGGCCGCACGCCTGTCCATGTTCGCCTGGGGCTGGCACAACGAGGCGGGCATCCACCTGCTGCGCCTCATCCTCTGCGGCGCGCTCGACCGCAACCCGCAACTGCAACTCATCAGCGGCCACTGGGGCGAAATGCTGCCGTTCTGGCTGCAACGCCTCGACGACAGCATCCCGCAAGTCGCATCAAACCTCACCCGCAGCATCACCGACACCTTCCGCCAACAGGTGTACGTCAGCCCCAGCGGAATGCTCACCCGGCCGCATTTCAACTTCATCTACGAACTGCTCGGCGCGGAGCGCATCCTCTATTCACTCGACTACCCCTACCAAAGCCTTGACGGCGCACATGAATTTATCAACGCGCTGCCCGTTACCGACGCCGAAAAAGCACAAATCGCCCACGGCAACGCCGAACGGCTGCTGCGACTGTAAACGTAGGGTGGGGCTTACCCCACCGCGAACGACACGATTGCGGGAACGAATGCACAAAATCCCGCCGTTCTACTCCCTCCCCCTGTGGCACTACTGTCCGGAATAAATCCGCCATAAAAATCCTTTTTAAAACAATGG
>NZ_CALJAH010000148.1 GCF_938028185.1 uncultured Cardiobacterium sp.
TACAGGCGGTGGAGCGGGCTTTTATTGAGTATATTATTTAGGGTGGATGGCTATAAACAGGTTCTAAGAAATATATTGCCCTGCCCGCCCGCCTGACGAAAAAGCCCCTTTCACGCGCTGCGCGAAAGGGGCTAAATGCATGGCAGGTTGCTGTTTAGAGAAAATAGCGCCGGAAAATATCCGTCACCCCGTAAACCTCATCGGCATCGCTGACGTAGTCGCACACCGCCTTCACTGACTCCGCCGCGTTGGCGGGGCAGGCGGCAAAATCTGCCTGCGTCAGAATCGGCAAATCGCCGGGCGAGTCGCCAATGGCGGCGATGCGCGTCGCCTTTTTGCCGTAGTGTTCAAAGAAAAACTGCGCGCCCGTCCATTTGTTCACCCCGTGCGGGATGATGTCGAGCGCGCGCCCGGAGCAATGCAGGTCAAAACCGTCGGTCTGCAAATGCGCTTCCACCACCGCGCGCACGTCTTCCGCGCGCTTACCCTTTTCGGCGACCAGCGAAATGCACGCTTCCTTGCCGTGGCTCATTGACCAATGCACGGCGAAGCTGTCGCCATGCGCCGCGAGATAGCGCGCCATGTCGGCAATCTGTTCGCGTACTGCCGGGGTCAGTTGCGGCGCGAACACCACCTCGTCTTCCAGATAGTCATAGAGCAGCGCGCCCTGGTCGGCGACCGCATAGCGGCCAAAGCGGACGAACTGCGCGATGGCCTCGATATACGACAACGAGCGCCCGCTGCACAGCACGACTTCCGTCTCCGCATTGCGCGCCAGCGCGGCGAGTGTCTGCATCGCCGCCACGTCAAACGGCGCAAACTTGCCGCGCGACAGGCAGCCATCAATGTCGAGAAAGAGAAAATCGCCTTTCATTTCAGTCCTCCGTTGTGGTTATGTCGGCTCAAGGCGTGTTCTGGATTTCCTGCCATGTGAGCAGGCCAAATTTGCGGCGTTGGCGGCGGTAATAGTACGCCATGCCGTAACCAAAGGAGATGGTGAAAAAGATGATGCTGAACAGCCATTGTGCCCATGTTTGCGGTTGTGGCATAGACAGGAACAGGGACATGATGAGGCTGGCTATCTGCCAAAAGATGACGCCGCCGATGCCGAAGAGGATGGCGTTGGTTCTGAAATCCGCAAGGATAACGGGCGGAAGGGCGATGTCTTTTTGCCAAAGGAATTTGTGTAGCGGCGCGATTTTTTTGTAGTGCGCCGGGATGTCGGCGGCTTGCAGGTACGCCAGGGCTTTTTCGATGGTTGGCAGGTAGGGCATTATTTGCTCCTTTTGGGGTTGCGGGGATTGAATAGTGTGTTTGATTGGAATGGTGCGCCAAGGCGCACTCTATGGATATTATTCAGGCATTTGTGTAGCGGTGGGGCAAGCCCCACCCTACGTTCGTTGTTGTGCGAACATTTGGCGCAGGCCGGGCGTATGCCCGGCCTTTTTTGGTGTCGGCCATTCATGACCGACCTGCGTTTGTTGCGCGGTGTTTTTGCGGTGGGGCAAGCCCCACCGTATTTTTATGTTACGGCACGAGGATTTCGTTGCCATTCAGGTCAATGGTGTAGCGGCGTCCGCCTTTTTCGACGATGGCACGGCCATTTTCGTAGGACCAGGCGCGGTCGTACACGGGTTTGACCGCTTCTTTGCCATTCGCGTCGAGGTAGCCCCATTGGCCGTCTTTTTTGATGGCGGCGCGACCTTCGCGGTACGGCCAGGCGTCCTGGTACTGCGGCGCGACGATTTCGCGTTCGTTGCGGTCGATGTAGCCCCAGCGTCCGTCTTTTTTGACGGCGGCGCGACCTTCGCTGTAGGCGAGGACGGTGTCGTAGTGCGGTCGTACTGGTTCGTTCGGCACGAGCAGGCCGCGCGGGGTTTCGCTGGCTGCGGCGCGGTCGGCCTTGCCTGTATCGGTTGCGGCAGTCGCGGTGGCGGGGCTGGCAGCCGGGGCGGCGCTGTTGGTCGCGTTTTGGCCACGGTTGGCGGCGGTCGCTTGGTTGGCGCTCGGGCTGTTGTGGTTGGCGGCACGGGCGGCGGCTGCGCTGGCGTCGCTGTTGCCGCCGCTGCTGTAGCCGATAGTGCCGTGGTCGCTGCTGTTGGCGCTGTTGTTGTCGGCGGTTTGCTGCGTGGCGGGCTGCTGTTCGAGTTTGGCCGCGCGCGGGCTTTCGGCACCGTTGGTGGCGTCCATCATCACATTCATCAGCGCGCCACGGTCAACGGCAACGCCCGGTTTGACGGTTTTGCCTTCGGGGTCAATGGCGCGGGCGATGTCCAGCGGCAGCGCCTTGCCGCTGCGTTTGGCGGGGCTGTCGTCGCGCAGGTTGTAGTTGCTTTGGCGGTAGTCTTCGTTGCCCTCGGCTTCTTTTTTGAAGTAGGGGTTTTCGGCGCGACTGCCAAAGAGGTCCAGCGCGTGGCGCTCCAATCCGTTGATTTTCGGGTTGATGTTCGGGTTTTTGGCAAGGTCGGCGGTGCGCATCAGCATTTCGTCAATTTTGCCTGTTTTTTCGGTATCCCAAACGATGACGTAGGGTTCGTTTTCGAGGCTGCTGCGGTAGTAGGCGTTGTAGTCAAGGCCGCGGAACATATCGTTACCGGTGCGCACGATGCCGCTGTCCTGTTCGGGCAGGCTGCTTTCGTTGCGCAGCGGGTAGGCAAACAGCGGTGCCTGGCTGTCGTTTTTGACGTAGGCGCGCGAGGAGATGATGTTGTTGTACATCTCGGTGTTTTCCTGGTTCCAGGAGAGGCCGCGGCTGATGGACCAGCGTTCTTTGACCTGGCAGACGCCGTCTTTCATGTAGTTGCAGCCTTTGGCGCGCGAGTCTTCGCGGATGAGGAAGGGGCGGGAGACGCGCGAGATGGTGTTGTTGTAGATGCGGGTGTTGCTGCTGCCGGAGGCGCGGATGCCGTAGTCGCCGCCTTCGATGATGTTGGAGGCGATAATGGTGCCGTCGCTGACTTCGTCGAAGATGGCCACCGGCATATTGATGAAGTAGTTGCCGGTGACTTTGGCGTTGATGCAGCCTTCGTCGCACCAGAAGCCGGGGGCGGTGTTGTTGATGAGGTTTTCGCGGAGGTAGTTCGGCGGGCTGTCACCGTTGTCGAGGATGTTGTTGCGGAAGGTGAAGTCAAGGATGTGGGTGATTTTGACGTGGCCGATGCCGCAATAGGCGCCGCAGTCTTTGGTGAGGAATTTTTCGTTGTTGTTGCGCGCGAAGTAGTTGTTTTCAAAGACGGAGCCGTGGGCGTAGTTGGCGCCCGCGCCATTGGCACCGTTATCAACGAACTGGCTGTTGCGCAGGATGCTGTTTTTCGCGCCCGGAGCGCCTTTTTCTTTGGGGCCGTCGAAGAAGAAGGCGGAGGCACCGCTGCCGTTTTGCGCGAAGATGGCGTCTTCAACGAGGCTGCTTTCGCCGTTGACGCTGAGGGCGATCGGCCCGCTCATGTCGGCGAGGACGGGGTCTTTGTAGCCCCAGTATTGGTGCGGCGAGAATTGGGCGATGTTGATGCCGCGCATTTTGAAGCGTTTGCCGGTGCTGGTCAGCGCCCGCGCGTATTTGGAGATTTCGGCGGTACCCTGGGTCGGGTCGGAGCCGAGGTACCAGGTGACGTCGTGCGCCGGCGGGATGTTGAAGCCGAGTCGGTTGTTTTCGTTTTTCGGGTCTTTCAGGGTGGTGGGATTCGGGTCTTCGACGTAGAAGGTGCCGGGCTTGACGGCGTCCTTGCTCGCCACCTGTTTCAGCGGTTCGTCGTTGATGAAGGCCTGTTCGGGGTAGGCGGCCATGCCTTCTTTTTTCGGATCGGCGTTGGTGGTGCAGACGCGGCAGAAGCTCTGGTTGCCGGTGGTTTTCCAGAGGTTGCCTTCTTTTTGCCAGCGGTCGGCGGGGATGACTTCGGTGCCTTTCAGCCAGACTTCGCCCTGCGGCTCGGCTTGCAGGGTGATGTCGTCGCGGGTGATGAAGACGTGCGGCTCGCGGTAGATGCCGGTTTTCATGATGATGGTGGTGCCGTTCTGGCTGCGGCGTACCGCCTCGCCCAGAGTGGAAAAGGGTTTGTCGCGGCTGCCGGTCGCGCCTTTGTCGGCGGTGGTGCCGTCTGTTGCGACCCAGATGACGTTGCCGGCGGGAACGGGGTAATTCTGCGGTTTCGGGTTGTATTTGTGGTGCAACCCGGCGTGTGCCGCGAGCGGCAATGCACAGAGGAATGCCCAGAGGGCGGTGCGGTGTGTCATGTTTTTGGCTCCTTTCGTTTTTCCGATTGGAAATCGCAGTTTAGCACGGCGGGGATGGCGTGGCGGCGATTACCCCCCTTCCGGCAAACTGTTATGATGGATTTTCTTCAACTACCGGAGAATCATCATGGCTGTCAAACCCGTCCCGACCCTGATCGCGGTCGCCCTCACCCTCATCATCTGGTTCGCCGTGCCGGTACCGCAAGGCATCGACCCCGGCGGCTGGCATCTGCTGGCGCTGTTCGTCGGCACCATCGCCGCCATTATCGGCAAGGCGCTGCCACTCGGCGCGGTTTCCATCATCGCCGTCGCCCTGGTCGCCATCACCGGCGTGACCGTCGCCCCGGATGCGGCCAAACCCGCCAACCAGGCGATTAAGGACGCGCTTTCTTCCTTCTCCAACCCGCTCATCTGGCTGATCGTCATCTCCATCATGATTGCGCGCGGCGTCATCAAGACCGGCCTCGGCGAGCGCATCGGCTATTACTTCATCGCCCTTTTTGGCAAACGCACCCTCGGCATTGCCTACGCCCTCGCCCTGTCCGAAACAGTGCTGGCGCCGATTACCCCCTCCAACACCGCGCGCGGCGGCGGCATCATCCACCCCATCATGAAGTCCATCGCCACCGCCTTCGATTCCTCACCGGAAAAAGGCACGCAGGGCAAAATTGGCCGCTATCTCGCGCTGGTGAACTTCAATTCCAACCCCATCACTTCCGGGATGTTCATCACCGCCACCGCGCCCAACCCGCTCGTCGTCAGCGCCATCAATGACGTGATGGGCACCCGTTTCCACATGGACTGGACCACCTGGGCGATTGCCATGTTCATCCCCGGCATGGCCTGCATCCTGCTGATGCCGCTGGTGCTCTACCTCGTCTTCCCGCCGGAAATCAAGGAAACACCCGACGCGACCCGCTTCGCCCGTGAAAAACTCGCCGCGCTCGGCAAGGTGCGGCGCGATGAATGGTGGATGATTGGCGTCTTCATCCTCCTGCTCGCGCTCTGGGCGGACATTCCCTTCCACCTCAGCGGTGTGGCGGCGCTGAAACTGAACCCGACCAGCACCGCCTTCCTCGGCGTCGCCATCCTCCTCGTCAGCGGCGTGCTCAACTGGGGCGACGTCACCGGCGAGAAAAGCTCGTGGGATACGCTCATCTGGTTCGGCGCGCTGGTGATGATGGCCGAATTTCTCAACAAACTCGGCGTCATCGGCTACTTTGCCAACCAGATTCAGGGCGGCATCGCCACCCTCGGTCTCGGCGGCTACACCGCGATGCTCCTGCTTGCGCTCATCTACCTCTACGCGCACTACTTCTTCGCCAGCACCACCGCGCATATCTCCGCCATGCTGGTCGCCTTCTACGGTGCGGGCATCGCCCTCGGCGCGCCGCCGCTGCTCTTTGGCCTCATCCTCGCCGCCGCCGGCAACCTGATGATGAGCCTGACCCACTACGCCACCGGCACCGCGCCGGTCATCTTCAGCTCCAACTACGCCACCCTCGGCGAATGGTGGAAGGCGGGCTTTGTCACCAGCATCGTCAATTTCACCGTGTGGGTCGCCGTCGGCCTCGTCTGGTGGAAGGTGATGGGCTATTACTGATGGCAGAACGCAAAAAAGCCGGGGATTGTCCCGGCTTTTTTTATGATGCAAACCCGCGCTGCGGGCGGGCGGCAGGCCACATTCAGGCATTGTCGATATAGGCACTCTGCTCGATGTGCTTGATGCGGTCGCGCAGCGCGGCGGCGGCTTCAAATTCGAGGTTTTTCGCGTGCTCCAGCATTTGTTTTTCCAGTTGTTTGATGAGTTTCGCCGCCGCTTTCGGGTCTGCCGGGATTTCTTCGCGCTCGCGTTCGCGGTGCGCTTTTTTCGCCTTGATGGCGACGTGCGCGCCTTCCATGACGTCGGTGATTTTTTTGCGGATGGTCTGCGGGATGATGCCGTGTTCTTCGTTGTATTTTTGTTGTTTTTCGCGGCGGCGCGCGGTCTCGTCCATCGCCGCCTGCATCGAGCGGGTGATGTTCGCCGCGTACAGTATCGCTTTGCCACGGGCGTTGCGCGCAGCGCGGCCGATGGTCTGAATCAGGGCGCGTTCGCCGCGCAGGAAGCCTTCTTTGTCGGCGTCGAAGATGGCAACGAGCGACACTTCCGGCATATCCAGCCCTTCGCGCAAGAGGTTGATACCGACCAGTACGTCAAAGGTGCCGAGGCGCAGGTCGCGGATGATTTCCATGCGCTCCACGGTGTTGACGTCGGAGTGGATGTAGCGCACGCGCACGTCGTGCTCCATCAGGTAGTCGGTGAGGTCTTCCGCCATTTTTTTGGTGAGGGTAGTGATGAGGACGCGCTCGTCGGCGGCAACGCGCGCGCGGATTTCACCGAGGACGTCTTCTACCTGGCTTTCGACCGGGCGCACTTCGACTTCGGGGTCAAGCAGCCCGGTCGGGCGCACGACTTGTTCGACGGTCTGCCCGCTGTGCTGTTTTTCGTAGTCGCCGGGGGTGGCGGAGATGTAGATGGTCTGCGGCGCGAGTGCTTCAAATTCTTCGTATTGCAGCGGGCGGTTGTCCAGCGCTGACGGCAGGCGGAAGCCGTATTCGACCAGCGTTTCTTTGCGCGAGCGGTCGCCGCGGTACATCCCGTTCAGCTGCGGGATGGTGACGTGGCTTTCGTCAATCATCAGCAGCGCGTCGGCGGGCAGGTAGTCGTGCAGGGTCGGCGGTGGTTCGCCCGCCGCGCGCCCGGAGAGGTAGCGCGAGTAGTTTTCGATGCCGGAGCAGTAGCCGAGCTCTACCATCATTTCCAAATCAAAGCGGGTGCGCTGCTCAAGCCGCTGCGCTTCCACCAGTTTGTTTTGCGCGGTCAGCACGGCAAGGCGGTCGCGCAGCTCTGCCTTGATTTGGTCGATGGTGTTGAGCACGGTCGCGCGCGGCGTGGCGTAGTGGGTTTTCGGGTAGATGGTGATGCGCGGCACGGCTTCGAGCATTTCGCCGGTGAGCGGGTCGAAGTAGCGGATGCTTTCGATGGTGTCGTCAAAGAGTTCAAAGCGCACCGCGTACCAGTCGGATTCGGCGGGCATGATGTCGAGCACGTCGCCCTTGACGCGGAAGGTGCCGCGCAAAAGCTGGGTGTCATTCCTCGTGTATTGCAGCTCGGCGAGATGCGAGAGGACGTCGCGCTGGTCGATGGTTTCGCCGCGCGAGAGGTGCAGCCGCATTTGCCGGTACTGGCTGGGGTCGCCCAGGCCGTAAATGCTGGAGACGGAGGCGACGATGATGGTGTCGCGCCGCTCAAGGATGGCCTTGGTGGCGGAGAGGCGCATTTGCTCGATGTGTTCGTTGATGGAGGCGTCTTTTTCGATGAAGGTGTCGGAGGCGGGGACGTAGGCTTCCGGCTGGTAGTAGTCGTAGTAGGACACGAAGTACTCCACCGCGTTATGCGGGAAAAATTCGCGCATTTCGCCGTAAAGCTGCGCGGCGAGGGTCTTGTTCGGCGCGAGAATCAGCGCCGGGCGCTGCGCGCGGGCGATGACATTCGCCATGGTGAAGGTTTTGCCGGAGCCGGTGACGCCGAGCAGGGTTTGCTTGGCAAGGCCGTCTTCAAGGCCTTCCAGCAGTTGCTCAATGGCGGCGGGCTGGTCGCCGGAGGGCTGGTAATTGCTGACGAGTTGGAAAAGGTCGCTCATGGGGGTTCCTGAAACGGGTGACGGCGACATTATAGGGCGGCGGCGGGGCAAGTTTTTGCGCGCCCTGCCAGCGCCGGGTAGAATCTGCGCGCCTGTTACCGGAGAATCCCCATGCGCAACCTGTTCCCCTTCCTCATCGCCCTCGCCTTCCCGCTTGCCCACGCCGCCGACAGCGCGCTGGATGCCGCCCGCCTCTTCTTTGAAGCGGTGCGCGACCAGCAGGGCGCTGCCGCCGTCGCCCAGCTTTCCATCCCGGACGACCAGCGCGACGCCTTCCAAAAAATGATTGATGACGGCGACATCACCCGCATCTTCGCCGAGCACGGCGGCATTGACCACTTCAGCATTGACGAAACCGGCGTCAAGGGCGAGCAGCAGCAGCTCGTCCGCGTCGCCGTCCACACCAAAGACGGCAACAGCGCGCCCTTCGGTAACATCCTCATCATCCGCACTGCCGACCGTGGCTGGCTGGTGGACAGCCGCAGTTTCTAACCCAACCCGGAAACCCCATGAGCATCAAAAACGACCGCTGGATCAAAAAGATGGCCGAACAGCACGGCATGATTGACCCTTACGAACCCGGCCTCGTCAGCCACGACAAAAACGGGCGCAAAATCGTCTCCTACGGCACCTCCAGCTACGGCTACGACGTCCGCTGCGCTCGCGAATTCAAGGTTTTTACCAACATCAACAGCGCCATCGTTGACCCCAAGGCCTTTGACCCGCAGAGCTTTGTCGATATCGAAAGCGATGTTTGCATCATCCCGCCGAACAGCTTTGCCCTCGCCCGCACCGTCGAATACTTCCGCATCCCGCGCGACATCCTCACCATCTGCCTCGGCAAAAGCACCTACGCCCGTTGCGGCATCATTGTGAATGTCACCCCGCTTGAGCCCGAATGGGAAGGCCACGTCACGCTGGAATTTTCCAACACCACGCCGCTGCCGGCGAAAATCTACGCGCACGAAGGCGTCGCGCAAATGCTGTTTCTCCAGTCCGACCAGCCCTGCGCCATCTCCTACAAAGACCGCGCGGGCAAATACCAGGGACAAACCGGCGTCACCCTGCCGCGCACCTGAAACGCCAAAACACCATAAAAAACCGGGCATCGCGCCCGGTTTTTTATCGCCCGCTCAAAACCACGGACGCCTTCCCTGCACATAAATCCGCTCAAAATCCTCATCTGGTTTACAGGCATAAATAATGCACTCAACCAGCCCAATTACCCCGGCAATAATGGTTGGAATGCCAAAAAGCAACATACCGGGGAAAAAACACAGCAGCATGATAATTCCCTCCCTGGTATAACCGAGGAAAAACTTGTGCACGCCAAGACTGCCCAAAAAGAAGGCAAGCAATGCAGCAGGCAACTTTTTTGAAGAGGTAAAAAGCAGCGGACGCTCAATGCGGTAAATCTCTCCCGCACGCTCACCCGCAGGCGAAAAATCCACTTCCTGACCATTTTGCGGCGCGATATTGCTTTTCCAGTCGTGCTGCACAAAGACATAGCGTTTGCCGTCTTCACCGGCAATCAATCCATTTTGATTTTGCGGATTATAATCAAGGATGGTTCCTTTCATGATGTACTCCAACTAATATGTAGCATCGCTACGGATTAAAACAAGGGTTAGCCGTCTCGCTTAATTTCTAATACCGACCAAATATACCGAAAACATCCACAGCACACAACTTGCGACAACAACAGCGAGCTGCACTGACCACGATGAATGCAGGTACCAATGAATAAAAATCAGAATGGCGCCAAGAAAGCCGCAATGCCCGGCAATATAAACCCGTCGCTCCTCATTGAGCCGATGGAATAACGTCCCCTTACGGATTTTCTTGCCATGCAGGCCAACGATATAAACTGCAAAAAGCCACAGCACACAGCCGAGTGATACCAGCAATAACATTTGCCAGCCTGTACTGACGGTATAGCCTTTTTGAAGCGCCAATACAAGGCCAAACCAGCCGAGCAAGTCTGCCGTGTTTTTGCATTGCGCCGGATTCTGTTTTTTCTTCAAGAAAAGTTCAATACCCATAAAAGCTCCATAGTAGCCAAAACTTATTTATCTTTGATACCAACCAAAGCAATACAAAAAGCAAAAATAATCATGACAAGAACAAACAAAAGCAAAATATGCCACCATTTATATTCCAGGATACTGGCGTTTACAATCAGCAACATTCCCAGAGCAGTACCACTATCCGCAATAAATGCGCGCTGCTCGTTATTGATCCGCCGTAGCAGCATTCCTTTTTTCTTGAATGCCCTGCCACCAATGCCCGCCAGATAAACGGCGAAAAGCCAGATGATACAGGCAGTAAGCGAATACAACAGGATTCCTGCCCAACTGGTGTTGATGTAAAAATGTGCAAACATTAGTAGCGCAGCAATCCAGCCCAGGATATTGGCGATTTGCCGCCGTTGCAGTGGGTGCATTTTTTTGAAAGCCGTTGCAAGAGACATATTGATTTTCCTCCACATGATAGAAACGGTATTTACCAGGAATATGAATGCGCCTTGACGATGCGACCATAGCGCGTATGCCAATAGTTGCAAAGATAAAAAATATCTTGCGGCAGTAAAGCCCGTTGGACAGCCGGCATCTGCACGGCCTCGCCAATGGCGAATATTTTCCACCAATATTCCGGGGCAAACCGTCCCAAACTGCGACTGTCAAGCCGTATATATTCGCCGCTGATATAAAAACGGACAAACAGAACAGACAGGGAAAGTTCGATGATTCCTTCATAAATTTTCCTCTGCGGCGCGTGCAGGTCGCAGACGATGGCAAACAGGCAAACGGCTATTAGTAAAACCAACAGCGCGGAAATGAGGCGATTAACGCGACAATGGGCGCGAATAACGCGGAAAACGTCAAAATAGCGCTCCGCCGCTTCCGCCTTGCGGTCTTCGTCAATCAGTTTCTGAATGTCGCCCAGCTCGCTGTTAATCATAATCTCGCCGCGATACAGCGCGCGCATCCGCTGTTTACGCTCAAAAGTGCCAATCAGGTCGCCATTTCTTTCCATTGCCCGTACTCCAGTTTTGACGCCCAGGCATTGTAGCAGCGCCATAAAAACGCCCGCACCGCGACAATTTTGTCTGCGCCCTGCCCGCTTTATGTGAGTTCATGTTGGCAAAAACGCACAAATCCACAACATCTTCGCCAAAACGGTGCCATTCTTGCCAAAATACTTGCGCAGGCTTAGTAAATTAGAACCCTTCTTGTTCTCATAACAGGCTATTTTTATTCAGAAAAAAGCGTTTTCCCCTGCTGACGCCCCGGTGAATCATGTTAAAATGCCCACATTATTAACAGAGGCATAACAAGAGGTACTTTATGGATATTATCCAGTCCGATGTGGCCATCATTGGCGCCGGAGGTTCCGGGTTACGCGCGGCGATTGAAATCGCCCGCAGCGCACCAAACGCAAAAATCACCCTGATTTCAAAAGTCTATCCGATGCGCAGCCATACGGTTGCGGCAGAAGGCGGCTCGGCAGGCGTGGTGCGCGACGATGACTCGCTGGAATACCACTTCAACGACACCGTCTCCGGCGGCGACTGGTTGTGCGAACAGGACGTGGTGCAATATTTCGTTGAACACGCCACGGAAGAAATGATTCAAATGGAGCACTGGGGCTGCCCGTGGTCGCGTCTGCCCGATGGCCGCGCCAACGTGCGCCGTTTCGGCGGGATGAAAATTCCGCGTACCTGGTTTGCCGCTGACAAGAGTGGCTTCCATATGCTGCACACCCTGTTCCAGACCTCGCTGCAATTCCCCAACATTCACCGCCTCGACGAACACTTCGCCCTCGATTTGATTGAATCCAACGGCGAGCTGCACGGTGTCCTCTGCTATGACGTGCAGAATGGCGTGCTGCGCGCGGTACAGGCAAAAGCAGTCATCATCGCCACCGGTGGCGCAGGCCGCGTCTTCGCCTTCAACACCAACGGCGGCATCGTCACCGGCGACGGCATGGCGCTTGCCTACCGCCACGGCGTGCCATTGCGCGACATGGAATTTGTGCAGTATCACCCGACCGGGCTGCCCGGCTCCGGCATTTTGATGACCGAAGGCTGCCGTGGTGAAGGCGGCATCCTGACGAACAAAGACGGCTACCGCTATTTGCAGGATTACGGTCTGGGGCCGGAAACACCGATTGGCGAGCCGAAGAACAAATACATGGAACTCGGCCCGCGCGACAAACTCTCGCAAGCCTTTTACCACGAGTGGAAAGCAGGCCGCACCATTGAGAACCCGCGCGGTGCGGTGGTCAACCTTGACTTGCGCCACCTCGGCGAAGCCTACCTCACCGAACGGCTGCCGTTTATCTGCTCGCTCGCGAAAAAATTCGTTGGCGTTGACCCGGTACACGAGCCGATTCCGGTACGCCCGACCGCGCACTACACCATGGGCGGCATCGAAACCAATTCCCGCTGCGAAACCCGCATCAAGGGGCTGTTTGCCGTCGGCGAATGCTCCTCCGTCGGCCTGCACGGCGCGAACCGCCTCGGCTCCAACTCGCTTGCCGAGCTCTGCGTGTTTGGCAAGGTTGCCGGGGAAGATGCGTGGAAACACGCGAGCAGCGCAGGCTATTTCGCCAGCAAGGAACAATTCGCCGCAATGGCGGAAGAAGCCTGGAAACCGTTTGCCGAGCTGAAGAACCGCAGCGGCGGCACGGAAAAACCCAGCGACATCCGCAAAGAGCTGACCAGCATGATGGAAGCGGAAATCGGCATTTACCGCAGCGCCGAGAACAGCGAGCGCGCCATTGCCAAGCTGAACGAGCTGAAAGCGCGCTACGAAAAAGTGCGCGTTACCGACCACAGCGACACCTTTAACACCGACTGGCTGACCACCATCGAACTGGGTTACCTGCTGGACGTCGCCGAAACGATGATTTATTCCGCCGAAAGCCGCACCGAGTCGCGCGGTTCGCACCAGCGCCTCGACTACCCGGAGCGCGACGACGACAAATTCCTCAAGCACACCCTCGCCTTCCGCCGCGATGGCGCAAAACCGGAAATTGCCTACAGCGACGTCTGCATCACCAAATCGCAACCGGCAAAACGGGTGTACGGCGCAGAAGCAGAAAAGGCAAACCACTGAGAGGCAATCCGTCATGAGCAATAAAATCCGAATCAACCTGATGCGTTACCGTCCCGACGAGGACGAAAAACCGTGGGCGCAGCCCTTTGAAATCGAATGGACGCAGGATATGTCCATCCTCGACGCCCTTGCCCTGCTGAAAGACGACTTTGACCCGTCCATCGCCTACCGCTGGTCCTGCCGCATGGAAGTCTGCGGCTCCTGCGGCATGGTGGTCAACGGTCAGCCGCGCCTTGCCTGCTCCACCTTCGTCCGCGAATTTGCCGACGTCGGCGAAATCACCATCGGCGCGCTCGACCAGTTCCCGATTGAAAAAGACCTGGTCGTGGACCTTGACCCGTTTATCAACAAACTGAACGCGGTCAGCCCGTTCATCATCACCAAAAACCCGCGCGCGCTCGCCGAAAAAGAATACCTGCAAACCCCGCAGCAACTGGCGAAATTCAAGCAGTACACCATGTGCATCAACTGTATGCTCTGCTACCAGGCCTGCCCGCAAATCGGCATCAATGCCGACTTCCTTGGCCCGGCGGCCATTGCCCTCGCCCAGCGCTACAACCTCGACAACCGCGACCAGGGCAAAAAATACCGCTTCAGCGCGCTTAACGACGAAAACGGCGTCTGGCCGTGTACCTTCGTCGGTGCCTGCTCCAACGTCTGCCCGAAACACGTTGACCCGGCAGGCGCCATCCAGCAGGCAAAAGCCGCCGCCGCCCCGTACTGGGCAATCGGCATGGTAACGAGAAACAAAAAAGAGGCATGACATGGCACGCAAACCCTACATCCACCAGCAACCCGACGGCTGGTACAAAAAAAGCAGCTTCTATATCTGGTACATGTGGCGCGAAGCGACCGCCATCACCACCGCCATCACCGCGCTCAACCTCTTCTACGGCATCGCCTGCCTTGCGGGCAGCCAGGAAGCATGGCTTGGCTGGATAGCCTGGCAGAAAAACCCAATCATGTTCCTGCTGAACCTCATTGGCATCGCAGGCGCCCTGCTCAACAGCAAAACCTGGTTCGAGGCAATGCCGAAAGCCATCCGCATCCAGCGCGGCGAAAAATTCCTGCCCGACCAGGTACTTATCCGCGCGGGCTGGGGTGCCTTTGGCGGCGTCCTTCTCATCCTGCTGATTATCGTCGCCTGGCTGGCATAAGGAGCAAACCATGAGCGCAAACACAAGCGAAAAAACCGCAAACAAAACCTACTGGTGGCACTTCAATTACGAACACGCCCGCCACCTGCGCCACTTCA
>NZ_CALJAH010000149.1 GCF_938028185.1 uncultured Cardiobacterium sp.
CGTCCGCTGCGGGGTTCGCCCTGCGAGAGAGGGGCTTATTCTGCTGAATTGCAAACAGCGCCTAGCGACACCAAATGAATTACAAAAAAACGCGCCCGCAGGCGCGTTTTGCTAGTGTTATTCACTCAATAGCGACAAGTCGGCGATTTGGTCAAAGCCGCGTTGCAGGGTGGTGAGCAGGGCAAGGCGGTTTTGTTGCAGCGCCGGGTCGTCGCTCATCACCATGACGTCGGTGAAGAAGGCATCCAATGGCGCGCCGAGGGTCGCCAGTTGGTCAAGGGCGGCGCGGTAGTCGCTTTCGGCAAGTGCCGCGTCAATGGCGGGGGCGAGGCTTTGCCAGCTTTGCCACAGTGCCTGTTCGGCGGGCTCTATCAGGCGGTCGGCGGCAACCGCTTCATTGCGTTCGCCGTTCTTTTTCAGGATGTTGCGGATGCGTTTGGCGCTGGCGAGCAGGCTGGTGGCGCTTGGGCTGCCAGCGAAAGCGTCCAGCGCGCGGATGCGGCGCTCGATATCAACCAAGTCATCGCTGCCGAGCGCCAGTACCGCCTGGCAGGTTTCGCTGCGGATGCCTTGTTCGCGGTAGTGGCTGTCGAGGCGCTCCAAGATGTATTCGCGCACGGCGGCGACGTGTGCCGGTGCGCCCAGCGCGGCGTCGTACTGCGCGGCGCTTTTGCCGAGCCATTCGCCCAGCGGCAGTGCCAGTTCGTTCTCGGTAATGAGGCGGATGAGGCTGATGGCCATGCGGCGCAGGGCGTAGGGGTCTTTGCTGCCGGTCGGTTTGGCGCCGATGGCGAAGCCGCCGACGAGGGTGTCAAGTTTTTCGGCGATGGCAAGGGCAAGTCCGGTGCGGGTTTGCGGCAATGCGCCGCCCGCGCCGCGCGGTTGGTATTGTTCGTCAAGTGCGGCGGCGATGTCGGCGGCGTAGCCTTCTGCAGCAGCGTAGTAGCGCCCCATCAGGCCTTGTAGTTCGGGGAATTCCATCACCATTTCGGTCAGGAGGTCACTTTTGCTGATGTGCGCGGCGGTGGCGACGTTGTCCGCGTCCGCGCCGCAGACGGGCGCGAGGGCGCGGCCAAGGGCTTCGAGGCGGCGGGTTTTGGCGGCAACCGAGCCGAGTTTTTCTTGGTACACGACGTGTTCGAGGCGCGGCAGGTAGTCGGCGAGTTTGTGTTTGAGGTCTTGTTGCCAGAAGAATTCGGCGTCGGCGAAGCGCGGGCGGATGACTTTTTCGTTGCCTTTGCGCACCGCGGCTTCGTCGGCGGATTCGAGGTTGGCGACCGCGATGAAGTGCGGGCGGATTTTGCCGTCCGCGCCGACCACGGCGAAGGTTTTTTGGTTGTCCTGCATGGTGGTGATGAGGACTTCTTGTGGCACGGCGAGGTAGCGCTCGTCGAAGCTGCCGGCGATGGCGACCGGCCATTCGGTGAGGCTTGCCACTTCTGCGAGCAGCGCCGGCGGGATGACGGCAACGCCGCCGAGTGCCGCCGCTTTTGCCTCGACTTGGGCGCGGATGCTTTCCATGCGCGTGGCGTGGCTGGCGATGATGTGCGCGCCGCGCAGGTCGGTTTCGTAGCTGGCGGCGCTGTGGATGGCGACGGCTTGCGGGTGGTGCACGCGGTGGCCGAGGGTTTCGCGTCCGGCTTTGACGCCGAAGTATTCGAGCGGCAGCACGCGCTCATCGGCGAGGGCGACCAGGGTCAGCACCGGGCGGACGAAGCTCTGTTCGTGGTCGCCCCAGCGCATCCGTTTGGCAATCGGCAGGTTGTCGCAGACGTGGCGGAAGAGGTCGGGCAGAAGCGCTTCCAGCGACTGGCCGGGTTGTTCGCCGTAATACATCAGCCATTTGCCTTTCGGCGTGTCGTCGACGGCAAGGGCGGCGACGTCCACGCCGCAGGAGGCGGCGAAGCCGAGCGCGGCTTTGCTCCAGTTGCCATTTTGGTCTTTGGCGGCGGCGAGCGCCGGGCCTTTGCGCTCAATTTTTTGGTCGCTCTGGCGGGTGGCAAGGTCGTGGATGCGCCAGGCGAGGCGGCGCGGCGTGGCGAATGTTTCGATGGCGCCGTGTGCGAGTCCGGCGTCGTCCAGCGCTTGCGCCCACAGGCTGCAGCCAGCGTCGGCGAGGGCGGTGACGGCTTTGGTCGGCAGTTCTTCAACGCCGATTTCGATGAGTAGGGTGGTGGTGGCGCTCATGCGGTTTCTCCTTGTTTACAGAGCGGGAAGCCCAGCGCTTCGCGGCTGTGGTACCAGGCGACGGCGGCGGCTTTGGAGATGGCGCGCACGCGCAGGATGTAGCGCTGGCGCTCGGTGACGGAGATGGCGCGGCGGGCGTCCAGCAGGTTGAAGGTGTGCGAGGCTTTCAGCGCTTGTTCGTAGGCGGGCAGCGGCAGTCCGGCTTCCGCCAGTTGCAGCGCCATTTTTTCCGCCGCCTCAAATTGGGCAAAGAGGCTGTCCACGTCGGCGTGTTCAAAGTTGTAGGCGGATTGTTCGCGCTCGTTTTGCTGATGCACATCACCGTAGCGGACGATGCCCTGCGGCGTGGTCGTCCAGACGAGGTCATAGACGCTATCGACGTCCTGCAAATACATGGCGATGCGCTCCAGACCGTAGGTCAGCTCGCCCATGACGGGTTTGCATTCGAGACCGCCCGCCTGCTGGAAGTAGGTGAACTGCGAGATTTCCATGCCGTTCACCCACACTTCCCAGCCCAGCCCCCAGGCGCCGAGGGTCGGCGATTCCCAGTTGTCTTCGACGAAGCGCATATCGTGTATCGCCGGGTCAATGCCAATAGCGCGCATGGATTCGAGGTACAAGTCCTGAAAACGCGGCGGCGATGGCTTCATGACGACCTGGAACTGGTAGTAGCGTTGCAGGCGGTTGGGGTTGTCACCATAGCGGCCGTCGGTGGGGCGGCGCGACGGCTGCACGTAAGCGGCATTCCACGGCTCCGGGCCGATCGCCTGGAGGAAGGTCGCGGTGTGGAAGGTGCCCGCGCCCACTTCCATATCATAGGGTTGCATGATGACGCAGCCCTGCTGCGCCCAGAAGCGTTGCAGGGTGAAAATCATCTCCTGAAAATTCAGTACTTCAGCCATAAGGGTGTCCGGTTAAGAAAAGGGCGGCATTGTAGCGCAAGCGGGGGAGGGCAGGGCGGCGGGCTGCTTCTGCTAGAAATATAT
>NZ_CALJAH010000150.1 GCF_938028185.1 uncultured Cardiobacterium sp.
GTCGTCTTCACCCAGGGCTGCCTGATGCGCTGCCTCTACTGCCACAACCGCGACACCTGGGACATGGAAACCGACAAATCGCGCAAAATCACCGTCGATGAACTGATGCAACAAGTCATCCAGTACCGCTTCTACCTCAAGGCGACGGGCGGTGGCGTCACTGCCAGCGGCGGCGAATCACTGCTCCAGCCCGAATTTATCCGCGACTGGTTTGTCGCCTGCAAGGCCTACGGCATCCACACCTGCCTCGACACCAACGGCTACGCGCGTCACTACGACAAAAACCTCGAAGAACTGCTCGATCACACCGACCTTGTCATGCTTGACCTCAAACAGCTTGACAACGAAATCCACAAAAAACTTGTCGGCGTACCGAACAACCGTACCCTCAAATTTGCCGAACACCTGCAAGCACGCAACCAGCTCACCCGCATCCGCTACGTTATCGTTCCCGGCTACAGCGACGACGACCACTCCGCCCATCTCCTCGGCCAGTACATCGCGCCGATGGACAACATCGAAAAAGTCGAACTGCTGCCCTATCACGAACTGGGCGCGCACAAATGGGCGCTGTGCGGCGACACCTACAAACTCGAAGGCGTGCATCCGCCGCCGAAAGAAACCGTCGAACACATCGCCGACATCATTAAAAGCTACGGCAAAGAAGTCATGCACTAAAAACACGCAAGGAACGCCATCGCCATGAAAACCCCCGCCCTCATCGCCCTCTGCCTCGCGCTCACCGCCTGCCAAACCTTCAACCTCGACTTCCTGAAACCTGCCGCCGCAGAAGAACCCATAGAAGAACGCATCCCGGACGACCCCAACCACGCGCAGCTCTACCACCTGATGAAAGCCAACCGCGCGCGGATGAAAAGCGAAAACCCGCAGAGCAAGAACTCGCACAAAACCATCATCAGCGAACTCGTTCCCGGCGAACAGGCGGACGTGGAAATCGAGCTGGATGCGGGCATACCCTACGTTCTTTTTGCCAACTGCGCCGACACCTGCCGCGATCTTGACCTCGCCCTCACCCGCAGCGATAACCTGCAACAAACGCTGACCGCCGACACCAGCGGCGACACCCCCGCACCCGTGCTGCGCTACACTCCCGACCGCAGCGGCAAATACCGCGCCAGCATCATCATGGCATCCTGCCGCGCCGCCAGTTGTGCCTACAGCCTGCAAATTTTTGAAAGCCCGCAAGGCGTCCCGCAACATTAGAATTCCTTCCAAACCATAACTTGCACGACAACCCGACAAAATCCCAAACCTGCCGGGCTGTTGTCTGCTGCCCCACCCTAACCCTCCCCCACAGGGGGAGGGGACTCATTGGCTGAAAAATAGCAATGATTTCATGACTATCCATATGCGATACGACAGCAGTTATTTGAATCTGCCGCATAACGGCTCCCTCCCCCGTGGGGGAGGGTTGGGGTGGGGGGCAGGGATACAAATTCGAAAAAACGTATACCTTCGCCTGGTTTGGAAAGAGGTCTATTAGTTCGTCCGGACTATCGCCCGATGCTGAAGCGTGCTACCTTGCTTTTCGC
>NZ_CALJAH010000151.1 GCF_938028185.1 uncultured Cardiobacterium sp.
GACGATTTCTAGCAGTTGCGCGCGGCTGATGGGGCGGTTGTGTTGGGCGGCTTGGGCAAGCAGGGTGTCGATGCTTACCCAGCCTTGGCTGTCTAGCGTGATGCCGATGCTTTCGGGGTGGTGGCGCAGGACGAAGCTCAGGTGTTTGCTGATGCGGGTGCTGGGATCGGGGTTTTTCATGGGGATGGGCGGGGGTTGGTTATGTCGTTTGGGATGCGGGCGATGGTTGGCGTTTTGGCATTGCTGTGCCGGGTGGGCTTTGTTGTTGTCGGCCATGAATGGCCGACCTACGCGGGTTGTTTGGCCGCGATGGGAACGGGTGAAACACGCCTCAAGCCTTTCCTCCACAGGGGGTGGGGAATTTTTCTATTGTAATCAGCTCTTAGTCGCCGTTCTGCCCGCGCTGGCGCAGGTAGTGATCCGCCAGCGTCAGCGCCAGCATCGCCTCCACGATGGGGCAGGCGCGCAGGGCGACGCAGGGGTCGTGCCGCCCTTTGGTGACGACGTCCACGTCTTGGCCGTTCACATCGGTGCTGTGGCCGGGGATGAGGATGCTGCTGGTCGGTTTGAAGGCGGCGCGGGCGAGGATGCTTTGTCCGCTGCTGATGCCGCCGAGGATGCCGCCCGCGTGGTTGCTCTGGAAGCCGCTTGCGGCGCGGCGTTCGTCGCGGTTTTCGCTGCCGCGTTTGCTGATGACCGCGAAGCCGTCGCCGATTTCCACGCCCTTGACGGCGTTGATGCTCATCAGCGCTTTGGCGATGTCGGCGTCAAGGCGGTCAAAGACGGGTTCGCCGAGGCCAGCGGGGGCGTTTTCGGCGATGACGGTGATTTCCGCGCCGATGCTGTCGCCTGCGCGGCGGATGTCGGCGAGGTAACGGTCGAGCAGCGCGGTCTGGTGGTCGTTGGGGCAGTTGAACGGATTTTCGCGGACGTGGCTCCAGTCCATGAATTCCAGGCGGTGTTCGCCGATTTGCGAGACGTAGCTGCGGATTTGTACGCCTGCGAGGTGGGCGAGGATTTGTTTGGCAATCGCGCCAGCGGCGACGCGGATGGCGGTTTCGCGCGCGGACGCGCGTCCGCCGCCGCGATAGTCGCGAATGCCGTATTTGGCGTGGTAGGTGTAGTCGGCGTGGCCGGGGCGGTATTGGTCTTTAATCGCGCCGTAGTCGCGGCTGCGCTGGTCTTCGTTCATGATGAGCAGGCCAATTGGCGTGCCGCTGGTCTTGCCCTCAAAGATGCCGGAGAGGAGTTGCAGGCGGTCGGCTTCCTGGCGCGGGGTGACGTGGCGCGAGGTGCCGGGCTTGCGCCGGTCGAGTTCGGCCTGAATCGCGGCTTCGTCCAGCGGGATGCCTGCCGGGCAGCCGTCAAGGACGCCGCCGATGGCCGCGCCGTGGCTTTCGCCAAAGGTGGTAAGGATGAGATTTTGGCCGATGCTGTTGCCGCTCATGGTTGGGTTCCTTGTATTTGGGGTTTTCGTGATTTACATACAGGGTAGCGCTTATGGTGTATGTAAACGATTTGGGTGATGGTACGCCTGAATCGCGGGTTAATGTTCTTCAGGGGGAATGGGTTTGGCGGGCAGGGTAAAAAAGGCGGTGAGCCAGCCAGCGGGAATCCCCAAAGCAACGACGATTATGGTAAAGATATTTGCCAAATCACCGTCTGATTTGCCCCCGTGGTGATTCGCATACAGGGATAGTACGGTGTAAGCGATGTAAGCGCAGGCTATGCCGGATATTACGCTAATGGCGATTGCCATGAGAATACCGTCCGAATCCCGGTAAATTCTGCATTTTGCAATGATTGCGGCTGCCAGCAGGGCAGAAGGGATGATGAGGCAGGCAGGAAGTATCAGCAAGGATTGCGCCAGGTCAGGAATGCCTTGCAGCAGTAATCCCACAATCAGGCCGGGAGTTATACCCAGCAGAATGCCGCAAATACTGAATTTCCAGAAAACCGGCCACGCCGGATAAGGGGGGATTTGGCTGGTCATGGAGATTCTTCGTTTTCTGAATGGTTTTCTTTGCCGGGTAGTGTCATCAGCGCGGTCATCAGCCCAGAGAATGCGCCTATGCCTATCAGGGTAAGAATTATATATACTGCTTCTTCGGCAGAACCAAACATGGGACCACCAATAGTACCGATATTAATCCTGGAAAACGGGAAAAGGCAAGAAAGTCCAAGAAAGGCGCAAATGGTCATTGCTGTTAAATATCCCCCTGGAGTGCGACGAAGTTCCAATGATGCAATAAATGCCCCGGCAATCCAGGCAAGTGGAAATAAAAAAATGAATGTTAGCAGAAACAGTATTGGGCCAACAACAGGGAATACCGATAGAAACAAGGCGGGGATAAATCCAAACAGTGTGCCGCACATGGTAAAGTTCCGTCGGACGGATTTTCGCGGATAGGGATTTTCTGTTTTCATGTTTCTCTCGATATTTTTTGGAGCGTTTTATTCAAGGCGATTTGCATACAGGGTAGTGTTGCGCCAGGAGCGGGTTTATTTTTTGGATGGCTATAAACCTGTTTGGCGTATTTGTGTCATGAACTGAAAAACAGGAAACCATCGATATGCTCCCTTACCCTGTGGGGGATTCTGGAACAGCTTGCGCAGTAAAAAACCGGGGTGGGGGCAACAAGCGTGAAAAATCGCCATTTTGACGCTTGAGTAATATTGCTCGCCCCCTTCCCGCTACGGGTACTGGCGTACCCTGCGAGGGAGGGCGGACCGGCGGAATATTGGCAACGGCTGATTTTTGCCACTCTGCTGGTAATCAACATACTTTTCAGGATACTGCCTGTTTTTTCTCCGGTGCGGGCAGTGCCAGCCATGCGGTGAGCAGGCCGCAGCTCAGGGCGTAGGTGATGGCGAGTGCGAGCAGGGTCAGCATTCCGGCGAGGTTCATCAGCGCCGGGTCGTGTTTGGCGACGAGCAGGCCGCAAAGCGCCGCCCCCGCCAGGCTGTAATTGCTGAGGTGGAGCAGTCCGGCGGCGTTTTTCCGGCATTGGAGTTTTTCGTTGAGGATGGCGTTGCTGCTGGCGCAGAAGAAGGGGATGGTCAGCAGGAAGAGGAGGAGGCCGTAGGGGTTATTGTCGGCGATGGCGTGCAGGCGCGGCAGGGTGGCGACTGGCACGAGGGCGGCGAGCGCGCCGAGTGCGGTTCCCCAGGCGATGAGGCGGCCATTGCTGCGTGCGGTCGGCGTGGGATGGTGTTTGTGGTCGGGCAGCGGCAGGGCGATGAGGCCGGTGAGGATGCCGTTAGCGAGGCCGAGCGCAAGTGCGGTTTGCAGCAGGATGCGGTCGCCTGTGCTGCCGTGGAAGATGGCGTGTGCTTTGAAGGGCAGGGTGAGCAGCACGGCGTTGGCGAGGCTGATCAGGGTGGTGAGGGCGAGGCCGCGCCAGTCTTTGCCGGCCTGGATGAGCGGCAGGTGGTAGGCGGTGGCAACGGCGGCCAGTGCCGGCACGATGAGAAAGGCGGCGGCGACGAGCGGGTCGCCGCGAAGGGGCTGGAGGGCGGGGGCGGTGCTGAAGGCGCTGGCGGTGATGGCAAGGCCGATGATGAGGCCGGTGATGGTGTAGCGTCTAGCGGCGGTGGCGGGGTAGGGTCTGTCCATGGTTGGCTCCGGTGGGGTAGTGGCGGGATTGTACCGGATTTGCCGGGGCTGTTCGGCGGTGTGCGGGTGGCGGTTGGTGTGTCGGCATTGTTTTGTAGGTCGGGCACTTGTGCCCGACGTTTTTCATGTCGGCCATGAATGGCCGACCTACGGCTATGGCTGTTGGACATCGGTGGAAAGACAGGCAAACCCCACCCCGACCCTCCCTCACGGGGGGAGGGAGCCATTTGGTGGGGAAGGGCAGTTCGGCGGTTTACATACGCTTGAGCGCTCAAGGTGTATGTATGTGGGGAATGTTTGTCGGGTGTCGTTTGGGCATCGGAGATGGTAATTCTGTCGCTACCCCCACCCCGTCCCTCCCCCGCTGCGGGCTTCGCCCTGCGAGGGAGGGGGCAGTTCGGCGGGGAGGGATAATTTTGGGCGCTCATCCCTGTGTCTCCAGCATTTTGCGGAAGCGGATGAGGGCGAGGCCGAGGAAGAGCAGGCCGGTTGCGCCCATGTTCAGCAGTTGTGGCCAGAGTTCGTGCAGGTCGGCGCCACGGAAGATGATGCTTTGGTTGTAGATGGCGTATTGGGTGCTGGGCCAGTATTCGCTGATGGCGCGTGCCAGCTCCGGCATATTGCTGCGCGAGGTGGTCGCGCCCGAAAAGAGGTTCATGATGATGAATAGCGGCAGCATCAGCAGGCTGTATTGTTGCAGGCTCGGTGTCAGGGTCGCGATCATGATGGCGAGTGAGGCGATGGAGAAGAGGTAGGTCGCCGCCCCCAGCAGGTGGTTGGTGAGTGTGCCGTTGATGGGGACGCCGAGCAGGCCGTGCACGACGCCGAGCAGGGAGAGGGTGGAGGCGACGAGGATGACGAGGCCGTTGGCAAGGATTTTGGCGAGCATGATTTCGCTGGCGGTGACGGGCATGACGAGCAGGTGTTCGATGGTGCCGTGTTCGCGTTCGCGGATGACCGCCGCGCCGACGAGCAGCAGCAGCAGTAGCAGGATGGCGTTGCCCAGCGCGGTCACGGGCATTTGGTAGGCGTTTTCGGCGTTGGGGTTGTAGCGGGTGCGGATGACGGGGTTGACCAGCGGCGCGGGCGCGCTTTGTTTGAGGGTTTCGCGGGTTTCTTGCGCGAGGATTTGTGCGAGGTAGGCGCTGCCGATGCCGCCCTGGTTCATGCGGGTGGCGTCGATGTTGTTGAGGATTTCGGGCGAGCGGCCTTGCAGCAGGTCGCGTTCAAAATGTGGCGGGATTTCGAGGATGAAGACGTAGTCGCCCCGGTTCATCGCCGCGTCGGCCTCACTGCGGTCGATGGCGGCCGGGGTGCGGAAGTAGGGCGGGCGGATGGCGTCCGCGAGGCGGCGCGAGAGGGGCGAGTGGTCTTCGTCGATGATGGCGACGGCGGCGTTTCTGATGTCGGTGTTGCTCTGCGACATGGCAATCACCATGCCGGTGAACATATAGGTGATGAGGATGAGCAGGATGGGGTCGGCGAACAGGCTGCGCAGTTCTTTGCCGATGAGGGTCAGCAGGTTGCGGGTCATTTAGCGTTCCTGTTTTTTGAGGTTTAGGGTGGCAAGCGCGAGCAGGAGCAGGTAGTAGCTGCCGAGGATGAGGTGTTCGCGGATGAGTTCGGGGTAGCCGAGGCCTTTGGTGAAGGTGCCGGTGGTGAGGTTGGCGTACCACGCCGACGGCAGGATTTTGCCCATGATGTACGCGCCGCCTTGCAGCGAGGAGACGGGGACGAGGAAGCCGGAGAAGCTCATCGCGGGCATGACGGTGCCGACGGCGGTGATGAAGATGGCGGCGACTTGCGAGCGGGTGAAGCAGGAGACGAGCAGGCCGGTGGCGGTGGTGGTGCAGCACATGAGGAAGGTGCCGCTGATGAGGGCGGCGGCGGAGCCGTTGAGCGGCACGCCGAACCAGTAGCGCATCATGAGATAAAGGATGAGGAAGCTGGTCATGGCGGCGGCGAGGTAGGGCAGTTGTTTGCCGAGGAGGAATTGCAGGCGGCTGGCGGGCGAGGCGTAGAAGTTGGCAATTGAGCCGATTTCGCGTTCGCGCACGACGCCGACCGCCGCCATCATCGCCGGGAAGAGCGACAGCGCCAGCATGAGGACGCCGGGGGCGATGGCGAGGATGCTTTTGAAGTCGGGGTTGTAACGGAAGCGCGGCACGAGTTGGGCGGCGTCCGGCGGCAGGACGATGCCGTGCGCGCGTGCCTGGTCGCGGGCGTAGTCGCCGAGGATGCTCATGATGTAGCCGTTGAGGCTGGCGGCGTTGAAGGATTCGGCGCCGTCGAGGTAGAAGCCGAGTTCGGGGCGGTTGCCGCGCAAGAGATCGCGGCCGAAGGACGGCGGGATGTCGATGATCATTTTCGCGGCGCTGCTTTCGAGTGCGGTGTCGATGTCGGCGTCGGCGGTGAGCGGCGGCAGTTGGTGGAATTGGCTGGAGCCGGCGAAGTATTCGACGATGGCGCGGCTTTCCGCGCTTTGGTCGCGGTCGCGCACGGCGAAGGCGAGGTTGCCGACGTCAAAGGAGACGCCCCAGGTGACGGCAGTCATGAGGATGACCGGGCCGAAGAGGGCGAAGAAGGTGCGCACATGGTCGCGCAGCAGTTCTTTGCCTTCGCGGATGGCGAAGGTGCGGATGGTGGCGAGCCAGGGGAGGAAGCCGGTGGTTGGGGCGTTGTTATCGCTGTTTAAGGAAGCTGCACTGGTTGGTTTGCTGCCCCCACCCCAACCCTCCCCCACGGGGGG
>NZ_CALJAH010000152.1 GCF_938028185.1 uncultured Cardiobacterium sp.
CTCATCCAGCGCCTCAATGACGCGGGCTACCAGCGCAGCGCGCACCACATCAGCGGCAAAGGCGAATACGCTGCGCGCGGCAACATCGTCGATCTCTACCCAATGAACGCTGCCGACCCTATCCGCCTCGAATGGTTCGACGACCAAATCGACAGCATCCGCACCTTCGCCGTCGCCGACCAGCGCACCCTGGAAAAACTGAGCAGCATCAGCATACTGCCGCGCAGCGAGCTGGACCTTTCCGACGCCGGGCGCACCTGTTACCGCCAGAACGCCCGCCTGCACTACGGCGAAAAAATCACGAACAGCCCGCTCTACCAACAAATCAGCGACGGCCAGACGCCGCAAGGCCTCGAATACTACCTGCCGCTGTTTTACGACGACACCGCGACCCTGTTCGACTACCTGCCGCAAAACAGCCAAATCCTCACCTGCGACGACCTGCCCGCGCTGCTGGAACAACACGCCAACTGGTGCGAACAGCGCTACCGCCGCACCAACCCGCTGCGGGAAAACCGCCTGCTGCCGCCGGACGCGCTTTGGCTGACGCCTGCCGAGACGCTTTCCCGCCTCGCCGCCCTGCCCGCCGTCCCCTACCAAGAATACGCCGACGCCATCCCCTTCACGGGCGACGCGCGCGCGCGCGAACAATACTGGCAGGAAATCATCGACCAGGGCGGCGATCTCACCCTGCACTTCCCCAGCGAAGGCAGCCGCGAACAATGGCAGGAGCGCCTTGGCGCACGCGGCCTCGCCCTGCATTACGCTGTCTCGCCCAACCGCCACAGCTTCCGCGACGGCGCTGCCGTCCACCTCGCCGAAGCCGACCTGCACACCACCCCGGTCGCGCAAAACTACCGCCAGAGCCGTAGCCGCGACCCCGCCGCCCTCATCCGCAGCCTGCAAGACTTGAGCCCCGGCACCGCCGTCGTCCACGCCGACTTCGGCGTTGGCCGCTATCAGGGACTGGAAAAACTCGAAGCAGACGGCGACGAACTCATCGCCATCACCTACGCCAAAGGCGCCAAACTCTACGTCCCCACCGCCGACATCGACCTCATCACCCGCTACGGCGGCAGCGACCCCGACAACGCGCCGCTGCACGAACTCGGCGGCAAAAGCTGGCAGACCGCGCGGCGCAAAATCCGCGACAGCCTGCACGACACCGCCGCCGAACTGCTCGCCCTCTACGCCAAACGCGAAGCCACCGCCGGCATCACCATCGCCCACGATCCCGCCGCGCAAGCCGCCCTCGCCGCCGAATTCCCCTTCGCCACGACGCCCGACCAACAGGCGGCGATAGACGCGGTGCTCGCCGACCTCGCCCGGCCGCAGCCGATGGACCGCATCATCTGCGGCGACGTCGGCTTCGGCAAAACCGAAGTGGCGGTACGCGCCATCCATGCCGCCGCCAGCGCGGGCTATCAAGTTGCGCTCATCGCGCCGACGACGCTGCTCGCCGAGCAGCACTACCACAACCTGCAAGACCGCTTCGCCAACCACCCGCTCACCATCGACAGCCTGAGCCGCTTCAAAAGCGCGGCGGACGCCAAACGCGCCATCGAGCGCTTAAAAGCAGGCGGCACCGACCTCATCATCGGCACCCACCGCCTCTTGCAAAAAGACATCGCCTTCAAAAACCTGGGGCTGGTCATCATCGACGAAGAACAGCGCTTCGGCGTGCGCCACAAAGAACAACTGAAAAGCCTCAGAAGCGACACCAACCTGCTCACCCTCACCGCCACCCCCATCCCGCGCACCCTCAACTTGGCGCTGAGCGGCCTGCGCGACATCAGCATCATCGCCACCCCGCCCGCCGGACGACAAAACATCCAGACCATCCTCGCCGAATGGGACATCGACACCATCCGCGACGCCTGCGAACGCGAACACCGCCGGGGCGGACAAACCTACATCCTGCACAACGACATCGACAGCATTGAGCGCATCGCCCGCCTGCTGCAAGACGCCCTGCCGGAGCAGCGCATCGCCATCGGCCACGGGCAAATGCGCGAGCGCGAACTCGAACACCTGATGCAAAACTTCCAGAACCGCCACTACGACATCCTCATCGCCACCACCATCATCGAGAGCGGCATCGACATCCCCAACGCCAACACCATCATCATCAACCGCGCCGACAAACTCGGCCTGTCGCAACTGCACCAACTGCGCGGGCGGGTCGGCCGCAGCCACCACCAAGCGTATGCCTACCTCATCACCCCCCACTGGAACACCCTCGGCAAAGACGCGCAGCGGCGGCTCGAAGCCTTCACCACCCTCGACAGCCTCGGCGCGGGATTTCTGCTGGCGAGCCAGGACCTGGAAATACGCGGCGCGGGCGAAATCCTCGGCGACGAACAAAGCGGGCAAATCCAGCAAATCGGCATCAGCTACTACCTTGACCTGCTGGAGCGCAGCATCGCCGCGCTGAAAAACGGCCAGACCGCCGACCTCGACCCGCCGCGCAGCACCATCGAACTGGGCGTCCCCGCGCTCCTGCCCGACGACTACGTTTACGACCCGCAAGAGCGCCTCGTCCTCTACCAGCGCCTGGCACAAAGCAAAACCGACGCCGAACTACAAGATCTGGCCGCCGAACTCATTGACCGCTTCGGCAAACTGCCCGCGCCCGCGAAAGCGCTCATCGCCCGCACCCGCCTCAAACAGCGCGCCGAACCACTTGCCGTTGAGCACATCAGCATGAGCGAACGCGAAACCCGCATCCGCTTCGCCGACCCGACGCGCATCAACCCCGAACCGCTGCTGACCCGCATCCAGAACGACCCCGCCCACTACCGCCTGCAAGGCAACAGTGCCATCAGCCTGCACTACCCCGCCGCCACCGAAAAAGAACCGACAGCGGATTGGGACACCCGCCTCGCCGAGCTTGAAGCGCTGCTGGCAGAAATCGCGCCATAACCCTGCCCGTCAGTAGGGTGTGCCGCAGGCACGCACCGCCCACAAAAAACGCCGCATCATGCGGCGTTTTTTTAAGGGTAGGGTGGGGCTTGCCCCACCATGGATTTACAGCACCAGCGCCGCAATCCAGCCCGCGAGCAGCAGCGGGATGTTGTAGTGGATGAAGGTCGGGATGACCGTATCCTTGATGTGGTTGTGCTGACCGTCGGCATTGAAGCCCATCGTCGGGCCGAGGGTGGAATCGGAGGCGGGTGAGCCGGCATCGCCGAGCGCGCCGGCGGTGCCAATGAGGGCGACGGTGGCGAGCGGTGAAAAGCCCATATGCGCGCAAATCGGCACGTAGATGGCGGCGATAATCGGCAGGGTGGAGAAGGAGCTGCCGATGCCCATCGTCACCAGCAGGCCGACGACGAGCATGGCGAGCGAGACCAGCGCGCGGCTTTCGCCGAAGAAGGCGACGCTGTCTTTCACCAGCGGCTCAACGCCGCCGCTGGCGTTCATCACTTCCGCGAAGCCGTTGGCGGCAATCATGATGAAGGCGATCATGCTCATCATGCGGATGCCGCTGTTGAAGACGGTATCGGCCTGTTGCCAGTGGATGACGTGCGTCACCATGAAGATGGCGAAGCCAATGAGACCGGCGAGGATGAGCGAGCCGGTGTATTTCTGCGCGAGGAAGGCGGCGATGACGGCGACGAGAGCGACGCAAATGTGCAGCGGCTTGATTGGCACCTGTTCCGCCGCGCCTTCCACCGGCAAGTCCTGATAATCGCGCGGTTTGCGGTAGCTGTAGAAGATGGCGATGGCGAGCCCCGCCACCATGCCGAGCGCGGGAATGGCCATCGCCTGGTAGATGTTCACCCCCGAGACGTCCATGCCGAACTTGGTGATGTTGCCGAGCAGGATTTTGTTCAAGAAGATGTCGCCGAAGCCATAGGGTACGAACATATAGGTGCAGACCAGGCCGAAGGTGACGGTGCAGGCGAGCAGGCGGCGGTCGAGCTTGAGGCGGTTCATCACCAGCAACAGCGGCGGCACCACCAGCGGGATGAAGGCGATGTGAATCGGCACGAGGTTTTGGCTCATGATGCTCATGGCGAGCAGGGCGATGATGAGCAGCCATTTGATGCCGCTGCCCTTGCCATGCTTGGCGCGGCCGATGATGAGATTCGCCATCGCCTGCGACAGGCCGGAATAGGAAATGGCGACGGCGAACGCGCCCAGCACCGCATACGACAGCGCGGTGGTGGTACCGGCGGCGATGCCTTCTTCAAAGACCTTGACCAGATATTTCAGCTTGAGCAGGCTGTCCGGTTCGGTGACGCCCGCGTCGGGGAAGGCGGCGAGGATGGTTTCCGCCGGGATGTCAGCGACCATGCCGCCGATGAAGGCGCTGATGATGAGGCTGAAGACAACGTGGACGCGCGCCAGCGAGAGAATGAGCATCAGGCAGACGGCGAGGACAACGGGGTTCATGGTGAAGTTCTCCTGGTGAATGAAGCGGACGGGTGAGTGTAGCGGGATTTTTGCCGGATGACGGGATTTTTTGCCACGCGCGGGCAATAGCGCCACAAAAAAGCCACCCTCGCGGAGAGGAATACCCATGAGATAGCTATATAGCCATCCACCGAAAGTTTCAGACAAGGCGCGTTGTCGAAGACAGTACGCGGTTGTACGGCGAGACAACGCAACACAGTATGAGGCTTTCGGCGGATAGCTATAATCAGCGCCCTCGCCACACCGCGCACGACCATGCCCTACCTCCTCCTTGACGACGCCCGCGCCGGGCGCGCCCGCCTTTACCGCGACCACATCCGCCGCGAAACCCTCGCCGCTGCTGATATTGACCAGCTCGATACGCTATTAGCACGCGGTTGGGCGGACGGCCTGCACGCCGCGTTGCGCATCCCTTACGAATTTGGCGTTGCCCTGATGAAACTCGCCGCCACCGCGCCGCCGCTCGTCCTCGACTGGTACGCCCGCCTTGACCATCTGCACGGCGACGCCATTGATGCCTGGCTGCGCAGTCGGCACGACGGCGCACCCGCCGGCCTGCTCGACCTGCGCTTTGACACCGACCGCGCCGCTTATGCCCGCACCATCGCCGCCATCCACGAACTCATCCGCGCCGGCAACACCTACCAAATCAACTACACCCTGCGCGCGACCGCCGCAAGCTACGGCAATCCCGTCGCCCTCTATCAACGCCTGCGCGCGCTGCAACCCGCGCCCTACGCCGCGCTCGCCTGGCATCCCGCCGACGGCCACACCCTCTGCCTCTCGCCCGAACTGTTCCTCGCCCGTGACGGCGACCACCTCCACACCCTGCCGATGAAAGGCACGGCGCGCGCCGCGGGCGACATCGCAGCGGCAAAAGCGGCGCTCGCCCGCGACCCGAAAAACCGCGCCGAGAACACGATGATTGTTGATTTACTACGCAACGATTTGAGCAAAATCGCGCGCCCGCATGGCGTGAGCGTCAGCGACGCCTTCCACGTCGCCCAACACGGCGAAGTGCTGCAAATGACCAGCCGCGTCAATGCCCACCTGCGCCCCGGCACCACGCACGCCGCCATCCTGCGCGCCACTTTTCCCTGCGGCTCGATTACCGGCGCGCCGAAACGCATCACCATGCAATACATCGCCGCGCTGGAGGGCAGCCCGCGCGACCTCTACACCGGCGCGCTCGGCTACATTGAGCCGGACAAAATGCGGCTGAACGTCGCCATCCGCACCCTGCAAATCACCGACGGCCACGCCCGCTTCGGCGTCGGCTCCGGCATCACCATCGACAGCGATGCCGACGACGAATACCGCGAATGCCAACTCAAGGCTGCCTTCCTCCGCCACCCGCCGGACATCGGCCTCATCGAAACCCTGCGCGTCGCCGACGGCGTACCGCAACACCTCGACGCCCACCTCGCCCGTCTGGCAAACAGCGCCGCGTCGTTTGGCCTGCCCTGCGACAAAGACGCGGTGCGTATGGCGGTCATGGCGCGCTGTGCGGGTGCAAACAGCACCCACCGCCTGAAAATCACCCTGCCGCGCGACGGCACGCCGCAGCTTGACCTCGCCCCGCTTGACCCCATCGCGCGCGACGTCCTTGTCCTCGAACACCCAGAAGCGCTGCCCGACCGCGACCCGCTACGCCGCCACAAAACCACGCACCGCGCCCATCTCGACCGCATCTGGCAGGCCGCCGTTGCCGCTGGCGCGTTCGACGCGCTGCTTTACAACGAAAGCGGCTACCTGCTTGAAGGCGCGCGCAGCAGCGTCTTTCTGCAAATTGACGGCGCCTGGCACACCCCGCCGCTCGCGCTCGACATCCTGCCCGGCATCGCCCGCGCCCGCCTCCTCGCCAACCCGGCACTGATCGGCGCGACCCACATCGCGGAAACCCGCCTAACCCGCGCCGACGTCGCCCGCGCCGACACCCTCCTCCTCACTAACAGCCTGCGCGGCATCCTCACCGCCCGCCGGATTGCCTGACCATGACCGTCCCCCTCGCCACCATTTGCGCCCACATCCGCGCGACCCTGCCCGACTGCACCCCGGCGAGCGTCGCCGCGCATTTCGCTATGAGCCGCTTCCACCTGAGCCGCCGCTTTCACCGCGAAACCGGCCTGCCGCTGCGCGACTACATCGCCGCGCTGAAAATCGAACAGGGCATCGCCGCACTGGTCGCACAAAAGCCGGTTATTGACTCGCAACTCGACGCCGGACACGAAAGCGTCGCGACCTACAGCCACACCTTCCGCGCCGCGACCGGTATTGCCCCGCCCATTACCGCGACCAAATTGCCGCCTACAGCGCCGCCCTTTCTGCCGAACTCGCCTGCCCGCAGCCGCGCGCCTTCAGCTATCACGGCTATGCGCCACAACAACACCCGCAGCCACGGGTGCTCACCGTGCGCATCTGCGGCGGTGAGGCGCGGCACGCCGTCTTCGCCGGCCTCTTTCCCGCGCCCATTCCGCGCGGCGCTATCCTGCCGCTCCCTAATCCACAACAGGAGCTGACATGAAAAACCCCGCCCACTGGTTCACCCTCTACGTGCGCGATCTGGCGCGCGCCAAAGCCTTCTACGAAGCCGTTTTCCAGATTCGGCTGGAAGATTTGCCCGTTGCAGGCACGGAGGCACGCTACGCCACCTTTCCCGGCGACAACAGCGCGCCCGGCTGTAGCGGTATGCTCTGCCACGACCCGCAGCAGCCCTTCACCCCCGGCAACAGCGTCCTCCTCTACTTCGGCTGCGACGACTGCGCGATTGAGGCGGCGCGCGCCGCGCAACACAGCGGCAAAGTACTGACGGGCAAGACGTCCCTCGGCAGCAATTACGGCTTTGATGCTGTGATTGAAGACAGCGAAGGCAACCGCATCGGCCTGTATTCGCCGCAATAAACGTTCGCCCGGATATGGAAAAGCCACCCCCGCAAGGGTGGCTTTTTTATGCGTGCGATTTAGACGCGCGTGACATCCAGCTGGGTCTGCGCCAGCTGGCCATGCTGGTAAAGCCAGGCGGCAACTTCCGGCCAGGAATAAAGCGCCGTGCTGCCGGTCACGCCATACATCGGCAGCGGAAACGCTTTGCCGCGTTTGCCTTTGGCGTAGTTGGAGAGCGCCGCCCGTGTCAGTCCGGCGCGTGTTGCCATTTCTGTCAACGTAGCAATGCCGGATTCTTGCAGGATGAGATCGTGAAATCCGGCACGGTGAATGTCGGCAAACGCACTATGTACGGCGGTTTTGGCGTCTGCCGCTTCGCGGTCAAATTCCAGATAGAGGATGCGATCGCGCCAGCACACCAGTGCGTCATCACATCCCGCTTCATAAAGGCGATCTTCGATATTGGTGCTGTCAGCGGCATCGCGAATGACGATGGTGAAGTGGTAGGTATTCATCTGTCCTCCCTGCATTCGTTTACTTTGCGGATGATTTGTTTGGCATGATTTTCGGGGTTTTTAGGCGTACACCAGATACTCATCTGGTGTTCGGTGTGGCCTTTGCGACAGCGCAAACGGCAGAAAGCGTGTGCCGATTTGCCACTGGAGACGATTTCCCATCCGTGCTGCATGGCATATTCCAGCGCCGTCCGGATATGTTTGTCGGGATGCTTTTTCATGGCGTTATCTTAGCGTAGCCGTTTACCAGACGAAACACTCACGGCGTTTCCATGAGAAAAGCCACCCTCGCGGGTGGCTTTTCTGCGTAACGGAAGCGGAAGCAAATTACGCTTTCGGTGCGGCGGCTTTTACTTCTGCGCTGGCGCCGTCGGCAAATTGTTCGAAGTTGTCGTTGAACATTTTTGCCAGTTTCTTCGCTTGCGCATCGTAGGCGGCTTTGTCTGCCCAGGCGTTGCGCGGTTTCAGGATTTCTGAAGGCACGTTCGGGCATTCGGTGACGACGGCAAAGCCGAAGACCGGGTCGGCTTCGGTCGGCATTTTCGCCAGTGCGCCGCTGTTGATGGCGTCAATGATGGCGCGGCTGTATTTCAGCTTGATGCGTTCGCCGACGCCGTAGGCACCGCCTGCCCAGCCGGTGTTAATCAGCCAGACGTTGGTGTTGTGTTTTTTCATTTTTTCGGCGAGCAGCTCGGCGTATTTGGCCGGGTGCCAGACCATGAACGGCGCGCCGAAGCAGGCGGAGAAGGTCGCTTCCGGCTCGGTGACGCCCACTTCGGTGCCGGCGACTTTGGCGGTGTAGCCGCTGATGAAGTGGTACATCGCCTGCGCCGGACTGAGTTTGGAGACCGGCGGCAGTACGCCGAAGGCGTCGCAGGTGAGGAAGACGATGTCGGTCGGCTGGCCGGCCTTGCAGGGGATGCGCGCGTTGCTGATGTATTCGATCGGGTAGCTGGCGCGGGTGTTGCTGGTCAGCGGGGTGTAGTCGTACTGGACGACGTAGTGTTCGTCGTAGGCGACGTTTTCCAGCACGGTGCCGAATTTGATGGCGCCGAAGATTTCCGGCTCTTTTTCGGCGGAGAGGTCGATGACTTTGGCGTAGCAGCCGCCTTCGATGTTGAAGACGCCGTCTTCGGTCCAAACGTGTTCGTCGTCGCCGATGAGGTTGCGGTTCGGGTCGGCAGAGAGTGTGGTTTTGCCGGTGCCGGAGAGACCGAACAGCACGGCGGAGCGCTCGCCGCCTTGTTCGGCGGTGGCGGAGCAGTGCATGGAGAGTTCGCTCTGTTTCGGCATGAGGTAGTTCATGATGGTGAACACGCCTTTTTTCATCTCGCCCGCGTATTCGGTGCCGAGGATGACCATGTCTTTGTCTTCAAAGGAGAGCGAGACGGAGGTGGTGCTGGTAACGCCTTCAACGGTGCGGTCGGCGGGGCGGTGCCCGGCGTTGTAGATGACGTAATCCGGCTCGCCGAAGTTTGCGAGTTCCGCATCGGTCGGACGGATGAGCATATTGTGCATAAAGAGCGCGTGGTACGGGCGGGTGGTGATGACGCGCACTTTCAGGCGGTATTTTTCGTCCCAGCCGGCGTAGCCGTCCAGCACGTAGATGTTTTCTGCTTCATTGAGGTAGCGCACCGCCAGCTCGCGGTTGGCCTTGTGTGAAGCGGCGGCAAAGGGGATGTTGATTTTGCCCCACCAGATGTCGTTTTCGGAGGCGGGGTTTTTGACGATGCGTTTGTCTTTCGGTGAACGTCCGGTTTTTGCGCCGGAGAAGGAAATCAGCGCGCCGGTTGAGGATATGGCGGAATCGTCCTTCGCTTCCAGCGCCAGTTTGTAGAGCGCGGAGGGGGAAAGGTTGCGGAAGGCGCGTTTGTGAATGCCGATAGAGAAAAGGTCAATGGTATTGGGGGTTTGGACTGCCATAGATGTTCACCTTGGTTTTAGAAGTGTGGATTTCAACCCTGTCCGTGTGGATTTTCGTGCAGGATTGGCGAAATTATAGTCGTGTTGCTGCGGCATGAAAAGTGAATGACCGGCGTGATAGTAAAAATTTTTGCCTATTTTCCGGCCACCCGCCCGCGCTATCATCAGCATTTTCACCAACCCCGGAGAGACCGATGAAAATGCTCAAACCCGCGCTTTATGTCAGCGCACAAATCCGCGCCGAAGACCTGCCTGCTTTGCAGTCGCAGGGCATCGCGCAAATCATCTGCCACCGCCCCGACGGCGAAGCGCCAGACCAGCCCGCCTTTGCCGACATCGCCGCGGCGGCGAACGCGCTTGGCATCCGCACGCTGCATTTGCCGGTCGCGGGCGGGCAGTTCCCGCCAGAGACCGTCGCCGCCACACGCGACGCGCTCAAAGGCGGCACGCCGACGCTGATGTTCTGCAAAAGCGGGATGCGCAGCGCTACCGTCTGGGCGCTGGGCGAAGCGACGGCAGGCGGCAACGCCGATGAAATCCTCGCCCGCGCCGCCGCCTGCGGTTATGACCTCGCACCGCTGTTGGCGCAATTGCGGGCGCTGGCATAACCCCTGCCGTTTACATACACCTTTCCCCGCTATCGTGTATGTAAACCGCCTATCCCCCTGTGGGAAAGGGGACGGGGGTGGGGTGCGCCTGCATACCTCGATGTCCATGCAACACTTC